>JABJKL010000123.1 GCA_018660405.1 Pseudomonadota bacterium
AGAAAATCAACATAATAAACACCACATCCAACATTGGGGTGATATCGATATCTGTTTGTTCCTCAGCTTTAGCTTTGCCAAGTCGTTTCATATCTTATATACCTCTTTTAGCACTTCTTACGGTAGAACTAACCCAACCAAATCTATATGTTTGCTGGCTGCTTTTGGGATTCAATCTGCTGCGCAACCAAACCCGCAGTGGTTTCTTCCAAAATCTGCTCAACCCGTTTTGCTCGACCAGATGCCAACCAATGCAAAAACAGGGTTGGGAGCGCAACAACCAAGCCCAACACAGTCGTTACCAAGGCTTGTGATATACCACCCGCCATCATTTGAGGGTCACCGGCACCATACAAAGTAATGGCCTGAAAAGTCTGGATCATGCCCGTTACGGTACCCAACAAACCCAATAACGGTGCGACAGTGGCGATAATTCTTACAAACATTAACATCGAGTTTAATTTAGGCGTTTCTTTCAAAATCGCTTCCGATAATTTAAGCTCCATTGATTCTGGGTCGATCGCCGGATTGTCATGATAAACCTTGACTACCCGGCCTAACGGGTTCGATGACAACGGTTTATCGATATTCCTGACTTGTCTGCTTACTTTCGCCTGAACGCCACTGAGCACAAAGATGCGAAACAGGACGATTACCATTCCAATAAGGCCCAATCCAATAATCACATAGCCAACCGCTTTACCTTCTTGAACCTTCTCAAACAAAGTAGGCTCGCGCACTAATGCCGAAAGAAGGACACCCTTGGTTGGATCCAGCAAAAATGAAGTAACCCCGCTGGCTTGCTGAAGATCATTCGAAAAACCGGTGTAAGGCCCCGGCATCTGACGATCAAGCAGAACCAAACCACGCTCGTTATCATAGGTTGCAATGTCATTGCCTGTCACTGTGTTGAACACACCAATCCGTGTGACCTCACGATCTTCGGTAGCAAATAGATCTATTGTTTCACCGAGTTCATTCATCGATTCCCCGGTTTTAAATGTCACGGGCGCTGAAAACCTGACTACTTTTCCCTGCTCAATCATGTCGTTTTGCAAGTGAAACCAAAGTTCCTCGATTTCATCAATGGAAATCAATTCTGTTAAACTCGCCATTTTTTCAACCATCCGACGAAGCGTTTCCGCTCGCTCCGGGTAGTGCACACTGATGTAGGACGTTCTATAATCTTCCTGCGCTTCGCTGGCTGTCTGCTGGATTACCCCGAACAATTCCTGTAGGTCACCAAGCTCTCTTTGCAGTTCAGACTGAAGCTCCTCGAGAAGAACAGCATTAGTCTCAAACTGGGCATCCAGCTGATCGCTGATTCGCTCCTGGCGAGTACGTTCATTTCTCATTGAGGTGAGCTCACCCTGACGCGCATCGCGATCACCTGCAAACCGACTCTCACGTTGTTGCTCCGCCCGCTTATCGCTTGCAGTCATATTACTGGCAGTCGACAACAGCGCTTGTATATCGAGTTGCTGAACTCTTTCTTGCGGCGCACTTTCTTGCTCGGTGCTTTCTTGCTGAGCACTGACGCTAGCCGAACCCAAAGCCAGCCCCATAACCAGCAACAAAATAGTGGCACTTTTAGGCATAGAATCGCAAGTCATTTTATAACGCCTCCGGAGCATCAATTGGCAACAGCATCAAGCCCGTACTCTCTTTACCCTGGGTGATGCGAATCGCATGTGTAATGCCAGCATTAAACGATGAATCGAGCGCTGCCCATGCACCGGCATTTCTATCCCAGTACCCAGATTGACCACCATCCAGCGTTTGATAGTACAAACCAGAACGACCCACTTGAAGAATATTAACTGCCAATGGATCACCCGACAAATCCAGAGTGTCACTGTATACATCGATACTATTGCCGTAGGCGTTTTCAATCGAGTAAGCGTTAAGTACCTGGCGGAATCGTTCTGCAGCAGAAATGTTGGCATTGGTCAGGTAACCCGTAATACGTTCTACACGCTCCTGTCGCTCTTGTAACTTAAATGGTGAGTCGGAGCCGATAAACCGTTCCAAACCTGCAATCATTCGCAACATGAGCGGCACAATTTGACGCTCAATTAAAGAAGCATCCTCTATCGAACGCTCCAAGCTGTTCATGGCCACTTCTTGTGCCTCCAGAGTTCGACGAAGGCGATCGTTATACTTAGTAAGGCTTTCTACCGCTTTACGTTGGGTATGATATTGGGTAATGATTTTATCGGTAGCGTCTGCAATATCATCAACACGAATTTGCGATGCTTGCGCATCTATGGTTCGTTGCAAACCCTGACTAATTATGTCATCAGTAACATCCGCCCAGACCGAGCTTGGCGCCAATATCGCAACACCTGTACCCAATACACAAACCCTTAGCACCTGCTGTGAATTGGATAGCACATTGGATAGTGCACTGAAAAGTATGCTAGCCGCAAAATGCTTGCTGGTCCTTCTATTTATCCTTCTAACAGACATTCTAAACCTCTGACTCTGGTTGCACGGACGACTAAACTTCAACGTCTGTGCTGATAACAATTGGTTTTTCCAACTCTTTAATTCGATACACTTCATTGTCGATATATTTGACCCAGTTAGCGGCATCGGTCGCCATATCGTCATATCTCAAGGCACGATTAAAAGTCGCTTTCGCGGTTTCGTATTTCTGCTGTTCAAATTGAACAGAACCAAGGCTCATCACGGCCCTGCCCGTATTAGTCAACTTGCCTTTTTTGATCCCTTGATCCAAAGCCGTTTCCGCTTCACTCCAGCGATTCAGAGCCATCAGCGACTGCCCCAATTGAATATAGAGTTTGCCATCCTCTGCTAATTTAGCGGCCTGCCCCATTGGAGCAATCGCCTTCTCATGCTCCTTTGCTATGTATAGGGATTGTGAGTAAAGTTGATAATTCCTAAGATTTTTCTCCAACACGCCGTCATCAAAGCCCTTACCCAACACTTCGGACGCCTTAAAAGCGCTTTCCTGACCCAGCAATAAAGAAGCCAGTGTAACAATCTCTGATTCGCTCGTAATCAACCCATAATCGTACATCGCCAAATAGAGCGCCGACATTTTTGGCTGATCTTCCAGTTCATTGTATATACCGGCCATTGCCTGCAGATAAGTTTTCTTGGGATAGTGTATTGCCAACTTCTTAAGCACCGGCAACATGTTTCGATAGTCATCTTTTTGTCGGTAAATGCCACTGAGCAAATTCAACCAACCTTCTTTAGGGATCGAACCAAGCTCCTCATACATCTGAATGCCTTTGATGACATTTGGTAAAGCGGCATCAAAATTCTGCAGCATGTATTGCGCCTGACCTACCAGCATATACGCATCAGCTGGCGGAGCTTCCTGGGTTGTAAACCATTGCTGCGCATAATCCAGTGCGTTTCTATAGTCCTCTTGCGAGAAATACACCTGTGCGACCACATAGTACATCTGGTTATAGAAAGCAGGCGGTATACCATCAGGCGTAATCAGAATTTTCTTGAACTCCCGTATCGCGCAATCCAGGTCATCTGTACTAAAACAAATATTGCCCCTGAAATTAGCTACGTACGCTTTTTCAATGTTATTTAAATCCGGGTCTGCAGCAAGTTCGTTAAGGATGGCTGTGGCCTCAGCGTGATTTTCCAGCTCAACAAATTCTGCCAACGCCTCGAAATCCTTGATCAGCCTTTGGCGTATCGATTGTACCCGCACAGCTTTTTGCCTGGCCTGTCCTTCCTCACTATTATTTTGAGCCTGCGTTACAGTACCAAAAGAACCCAAGGTGATTGCCAACGCAACCGAAACAAACATTATCTTATTCGTATTCATATTTAAAAACCTCAAACGTCTGTAGTTTAACTAGCAAGTTGAGCTAGTAAGCTGAGTCACAGTCAACAAATATTTATTAGCAACCATCTTCCATTTCAAAAACAATTCGAATCGGCACATCGGGCACATCGACCGGTTTACCCCCTACCTGCCGTGCCTTGTACTTGTACTTATCTGCTGCTCTTCTAGCTGCCGTTTCAAACATACTGGACGAACTTGAGGTGACCCTCGCATCACGCGTACCACCGGCGGCTGTAACGGTGTACATCAGTTCGACCCAACCGCATAAACCTCGTTCCTGAGCGCGTCGCGGATAAATCGGAGGCGCCCGGAATATGGGTAAATATTCTCCATCATTCGAGTTGAAACCCTTCATGTTTCTATCAATACCCACTCTAACAGCACCCAAAGTTAGATTGCTGGTAATATTAATATCAGGCTCTATTTCAACTTCTGGCGTATCGGGTTGATCCTGAATATCATCCGGACGATCCGGTTTAGCGGCGATCGTTTGCAGATCTTCATTTTGTGGAACGTGAACAAAATCTGGCAACTTAAATGAGTCCTTCTCACCCAGTTCAGGCTCGTTCATACTAATCAGCGTATTCATCGCAAGCAGCAGACCGAGCATGATCACTGTCGCGAGCGAAAAAGATTGAATTGATCTAATAGCCATAGTTCTCTCCTAAGTTCTCCTAATCTCCGACGGTTGATATAACCGGGACTTCTATACCGGACGCTTTAAGACCATCAATTACGGCCATAACGGTTGCAGCTGTTGACTCAATATCTGCCTGCAATAGTACCTCACCATCCGGGTTTTCCGCACGCAGGCGACTGATATTTGCCTTAATGGCTCGCGAGTCTATTTGGCGTTTATCCAGCCAAATCTCGTCATTACTATCAACTGCAATCAACACTGAGGCCCGTGGGTACTTGGCATCAGTAGTGGCATCCGGTTTGGTGACATTGGCGCCGCTTTCTTTAATAAAGCTGGCCGTCACAATAAAGAATATCAACATGATAAAAACCACATCAAGCATCGGTGTAATATCGATCTTGGTGTCTTCTTCCTGCCTCATTCGGTTCATACGTTTCATTACAATACTCCGTACCCAATACTAATATTGCCTGGGATATTCGTTTTTTTAATGATCAAGCGTCAGGTTTTCGGCTAATAACTCGCGTTCGGTTTCGTATCTACGCTGTAACCAAAAACTAAAAAACAAGCCAGACAGCGCGGCCACCATTCCCGCCATGGTCGGTACAGTTGCCTGCGATACGCCACCCGCCATCGCACGTGCATTACTGGTGCCGTTAATCGCCATAACCTGAAACACCTCGATCATACCGGTAACTGTGCCGAGCAAGCCAAAAAGTGGGCACAAGGCAACACAAGCCTGAATCATCGGTAAATACTGTCGCAAACGGACAGAAACCGATGAAATAAGCTGTTCACGAACCTGATGCGCCACCCAGGAGCGTCGTTCAGGACGAGCTTCCCACTCCCTGAGAGCCTCTCGAACTGCATTTTTATGTGGCCCCCGCAGATAGAACATGCGATCAAGAATCATATACCACATTACCACCAGCAAACCAGCGATCAGGTATAACACCCAACCACCCAAATCCATAAAATCACGGATCGACTCAAACGAAACTAATATAAACTCTGGCATGAAAATATACCTCTATAAGTTTGTTGAGCAGCCTTAGCTTTCTACCTGACGAGCGACCATTCCAGCAGATTGCTCTTCCAGAACATCTTGCACCTGTTTGGCCTTACTCGACGCCAGAGTGTGCAGCAGCACTGTCGGAATTGCGACACATAAGCCGAGCACAGTAGTAACCAACGCTTGCGAAATACCGCCGGCCATCAATTTAGGATCACCCGCACCAAACAATGTTATTGATTGGAAAGTTTCGATCATACCGGTAACCGTACCCAGCAGGCCCATTAACGGTGCAACCACCGCAACGATTTTGAGAAACATCAACATTTTGTTGAGTTTCGGCGTTTCCTTCATAATTTGCTCAGTCAACTTAAGCTCGAGTGCTTCCGTATCGCTCCGCGGATTATCTTTGAGTACCTGGAGTACACGACCCAAAGGGTTTTTGCTAGAAGGCGAACTCGCGTTCTTCGCTTGCCGCTTAACGGCACCGGCAACACTAAACAGAACCAAAAGTCTCCAAACTGCGATGCTGAATGCGACCAAACCCATGCAAATAATCACGTAACCTACCGTGCCACCCTGCTGAACCCTCTCCATCAAACTCGGTCGCTCAACATTGGCGCCCAACAAAGTACCTTTGGTTGGATCCACATAAAAGGAGACTGCGCTGCCTGCTCCAGCACTTTGAAGATCACTCACTGAGCCAAGGTATTGACCATCCGGTTGACGTGGCAATTCAGCGATACCACCCGTACCAAACGTTAAAAACTTGCCGTCGCCGACTAAATTAAAAACGCCAACTCGTGTGACCGCCTGATCTACTCTGGTGCCAGAGGCGGTTGCAACTGGCGCAGTGAAAGAGACCACCTTGCCTTGCTGAACCATTTCGTTAAATATTTCTTGCCAGACACTTTCAATCTCAGTCGCAGTTACCAAATTGTTTGATTGGCTCAGCTTGGTAGATATCGCACCCAATGCTTCACTACGTCCTGGGAACTGTGCTGAAATCACGGAAGTGTCAAAGTTGGCTTGCGCTTCACCAAGCACTTGCTGCAGACTGCCAAATAGATCGTTCAAATCCCCCAACGCAGTCTCTTTGTCGTTTCGCAAGCCATTTAACTCTTCATCGTTAACCGTGAATTGGTCTTCCAGCACCTCACTGCGAGCTTCCAAACTTGCGCGTTCTGCTTGCAACGCAGACAAAAGGCCGCCTTTATTGGATGATGATGCAAATTGCTGTTCACGCTGAATCGCCGCATCAGATTTTTGTATGGTGCCGGTTCGGACTTCCTCGAGCAGATCGTCTAACGCATCCGCACGGACCTGCGTCGGCAGGGCAACGATGGCTACTAGCGCTACGGCTAATGAAAAAGAAAATATTTGACGTTTCATGTTACACACCCTCTGGTGCTGGAGTTGGAATGTTCATTAACTCAGGGGCGACCATTTTAGCCGCCACCCGAATCGCTATGCGAATATAACGATTATTCGAATCAGGCAAATCTACCCAGCCACCGCTGGATTTATCCCACATACCAGAAATATTTCCATCTTTCGTCTGGTAATACAGTGCCAGCCGGCCAACACGCAGCATGTCCACCTCAACATCATTCCCTTCTACAGTAACCGTGTCTGCGTAAGCTTCATAGGTATTGCCATATTCTGTTTCTATAGTGTAAATATCCATGATATTGCGAAAACGATCAGACATTGAAGCCGCAGGATCCACCATCAACGCTTTTAGCTGACCCACGCTGCTTAAACGTATATCTTCATGAAACGGCAAATCGGCTCTAATAAATGTTTCAAGAGCTGCGAGCATCTTATCCATCAAATCTGCGACCTGAGGGGCAAGATTCTCTGATTGCACAATCGAATCACTAATCTCCGTTTTGGCTGTGCCCTGCGCAGCAATTTGCTGAGCTAGCTGGTCGTTGTACACCTTTATGGCTTCCACCAACCTACCCTCGCGGGCAAATTCTTCGTCTACCGATTGCGCAAAAGTGTTGCTGGTTGCGGCTAAACTAATAGCGGTAAATGCCACTAAATGCCACGCTAGTTTCAATGCAGATTTTTTCATTTCGTTTTTAACCTCTGGTAATGCAATCTGATTATTATCTGTTCAAACGGTTTATTCTCAATCAATTAGCTCTTAATCAATTCAAATTGGGAGCAACGCTTCATGCAAACGAAGGTCTAGCTCAGAGGGTATGACGCTGATAACAGCATCGAATCTACACAAGCCAACTTGCCGCAAAGCAAGTGGGAGTTGTGCAAACAACCTGAAACGAGAGAAATAGTTTACGCGCACGTAAATATGAATTGGTCATATAAACTGCCTTCGCTGCACACGCAACCTAACCTACTACAAGCGCAGGAGTATTTCTACCCCGGCACCTAGCGCTTTCCTGACGCTTCTATCTCTCTGTGGCTGGTGGCCCCTCTTCTGTCTATCACTGCAAGTCAGATTCTCCAACTTGCGTCTTCGCTTTAACTAATCACGCTACGATCAGGAACTCTTCTAACAAGGTACTTTAGAAAACTCAACTGACACCCTATCCTGTTCACGAATTTATGGGCAAAAGCCGTACCGAAGTGGGACTATACACGATCAAAAAAGTTAGACAACATGAAAATAAGGGTGCGTTCATTTTGATGATCTTCCCAGAGTCCTGTGCGTCAAACTTGAGTGCTCCTTCACATTAATATTGCGTTATTCAGCGAGCCGCCAAGCGTGACTCCAGAGTTTAGAAATCAAACATATCCGTCAATCGATCGTCACGAACGATAACTGGTTGCCAAATTCTGCACGCAGGACACTTAATATTGCTCGCTAGCAAACGGTATTTACCTTATCATCCGTGAAAAATACTGGCTTTCCGATTTCATGGGTGAACCCTTTCCAAGCATGCCAACACAGCATAATCTAATAATTCTGTCCGCTCGAAAATCGGTTAATCGTGGGGTGCGCTCAACAATGAACGCGAGCAAATACAGACCTCTTGCTAACGAGCGCGGGGCCACAAGCCGGACTGCAACGGCTGTTCTTCCAAAGTTAGCGCAGAGCACCCATAGTTTAGCCAACCACCTTAACCAACTACCGTCTTTTCTAACCGTGATATGAAATTTTCCAGCAAAACTAATTCTTTTTGTAAGAACATTATTGTCATTTTGACTATCGCAATAATCTCTGGTTGTGCACATTATGGCGCAGCACGAATTGTCTCAAATCCGGCTGGCGCTGAAGTTATTAATTTAGATGACGGCACCCTTTTAGGGACCACCCCCACAACCGTTTGGTGGAAGGACAGTGGTGGTAATCGTAAGAATATCACCGTTCGTTTTAAGAAGCCGGGCTACAAAGAAAAAGTCACTCAATTCTGGTTAAGCATGCGCCATACCTCAGAAAAGCAAGCGCGCGCTGAACCTCAACTGGTTGAAGTAGTAATCGAGCCGTCTAATTAACTTATGTTACGTTGGAGCAACATGATGAAAAATTCAATGAAACTGATTTTGATTACCCTTATTGTCGGGCTCGCGTTAGGCTGCGCCAGCACTCGAAGCGTTCCGATGACGGTTCATTCCGATCCCCTCGGCGCTATTGTATTAATGCAAACCGGATATGAAGACGGCACCCAATCTGATTGGATTATGCTCGGTAATAGCCCGATGCAAATAACCCGAAACTTTGGTACAAAAAGTACCACAAGCGTCAGCCTGAGGGTGATCAAAGAAGGGTACTTCGAACAAATAAAGACTTGGGATATTGGCGACTTTCTAAGTGAAAACAAAGAACAAGGGCGAGTTGTGTGGGTGCCTCATTTGGTAGAAAGCAGGGCCGGCAACTAAAGCCCGCAACTATGGACCGTACTCTTTAAAAGTAATATTGAGTTTTTAGCATAATCTACCGAGGCTATCTTTCCTGCTGGGTATCATTACCTTGCGCGGTCAACCGCTCATACTTTACCTGTAGGTCTTCATGAGATTCCTGATTATCCGAATCCAAAATTATGCAATCGACTGGGCAAATTACAACGCATTGCGGTTCGTCATAATGCCCGACACATTCAGTGCATTTATCAGCGTCGATCTCATAAATTAACTCACCTTGAAAGATCGCCTGGTTAGGACACTCGGGCTCGCACACATCGCAATTAATGCAATCGTCTGTAATCTTTAAAGACATCCCGCCCCCATCGCGTTACCTATGTTAAGCAAACAGGCTAAACGAACTTGTCTTTTAGTGCCTGACCAACCTCTTCGGGAACAAAGCTACTAACATCCCCGCCATGGCTGGCGATCTCTTTAACCAACGAAGAAGACAAGAAAGAGTTTGTTTCTAACGGGGTAAGAAAGACCGTCTCGACCTCGGGGGCTAAACGCCGATTCGCTGAAGCTAACTGAAACTCATACTCAAAATCAGATACTGCTCGCAAACCACGCACTAACACTTGTGCGTCTAACTCCACCGCGAAATCAATAGAAAGAGAATCAAACCCAACAACTTCTACCTTTGGAATTTTCGCTGTTGAGTGCTGGATCAATCGCACACGCTCGTCCAACTCAAATAGAGGTGATTTGTTAGCGCTAATCGCGACGGCGACATATAGCTTGTCGAATATCTGGCAGGCTCGCTCGATCAGGTCAATATGACCGTTTGTTACCGGATCGAATGTTCCTGGATACATCGCTATTTTAGGCACCTTTCCTCCCGAATTGGCTGTTTGGCTTGGGCTTGCTGTTAGGAACTATACAAAGTTGCATTCTGCGCAATAACTCTGAGTTCGACAAGGACAAGCGTATCTTATACGTCTGTATAATAAAGCTCATATCGAACATCGCCTGCGCGTTTGGATCGAAACTGCTGCCAACCCATAGGGATAAAATCCACTTCCGAGTTCGCTGAAGTTTCGATGTACACCTGTGCATTCCTGGCAAAACAATTTCCCTGCATCAAGCGTTCTATTACAGGAGCGTATAATTTCGACTGATAAGGAGGATCCAGGAAAACCAAATCAAACTGTTTACCCGATAACACTTCATCAGCCATTTGCCCGGCGTCTGCCAGAACAACCTCGGCATCTGCCTGCAAAACCTCACACATTTCGCTAATTGCCTGACATAGCCTTTTGTTTTGTTCAACAAAAAACACCTTGCTTGCCCCGCGAGACAAGGCCTCCAGGCCCAACACCCCCGTGCCAGCGCATATATCCAAAACAACCGCACCAGAGATGGTAGGCATTAGCCAATTAAACAAGGTCTCTCTTACTCGATCCGGCGTTGGTCGCAAGCCTTCTACCTCGCACACCGGAACTTTGCGACCGCGCCAGGCTCCGCCGACAATACGAACAGACGATTGAACGGACATAAAATCGTCAAGGAATCTCTGGTTTATTCTGGACGAAGTAGATTGCGATCAAAATGGTCAGCTTTGAGGCGCGAATCTTCGTAATAGCCAGCTATTGCGAAGATTCGCAACAAAGAAGCTGGACATTTTTGGGCGTAATACACGATTTCATGAATAAATTAGAGGTTCCTTCAGTTAAAGAGGTTCCTTCAGTTAAAGAGGTTCCTTCAGTTAATCTGACGTATTGGAACCGCCCAATACCACCTGGACAAATTCGTCCGGACGCATGTGCCTTTTAATGACCTCATTAACTCGAGCAAGATCGATAGATTCAACCTGATTCGTATAGGTTTGCAGATAGCCAACCGGCAGTCCGTAATACCCTATGGCCATTAATAAACTCCCTACCTTGGCATTACTATCAGTACTTAAAGGAAATGAACCAGACAAGTGCTTAACAGCATTTAACACCTGCTCCTGGGTTGGTCCATTCAAGGTGTAGTCGGCAAGTACCTGTCTAATTAAAGCCACGGCTTCGTCTCTTTTATCATTACGTGTTTGCAAACGAACGGTAAACGAGCCTGCGCTAGCCATACGAGAAAAGCCACTGCTCACACCATAAGTCAGACCGCGTTTTTCACGCAGCTCGTCCGATAAAATACTTACCAAACCACCACCACCCAAAATATAGTTCGCCACGCTCAAGGCGATGTAGTCAGGATGACCTCGTGGTATGCCGTGATGGCCTAACAATATGGTGCTTTGCTGCGAATCAAATGGAATGAATTGCTCGCTGGCGACGGGAACCTCAGGCGTTTCTATAGAAACCGCGGGCTCACCAACGGGCAAAGATTCCAATAGACTTTCCACCCACGACTCGACTTGCGGTCGATTCATATCGCCAACCACGGCGACCACCACATTCGATTGAACAACATATTTTTCGTAGAACGCTTGCAAATCAGTTCGCTCAATCGCGGCGAGGGTATTTTCATCACCTGAAGCTGGTCGACCGTACGGATGATCGGGAAACAAGGTTGCCGCAAAGGCTTTACCCGCCATCGCTCCGGGAGATTGTTTTTGGCGCTCGAGGCCTACTAATCGCCGGGCACGTTCGCGATTCAACACTTCAACTGGAAAAGTTGGCTCAGACAAGATACTTGCGAATAAGGCGCTCGCTTTATCCAGCACCTCCGGCTCGGTAAGCGTTTTTAAACTCGCGACCATTTTGTCTGCATCGCTACCGGCGCCCATCTGCGCGCCGGTCGACTCAATCGCTTCGGCCAAGGCGTCTTGATTCATACCTACCACGCCCATCGTCAACAGTTGACTCATCAATGAAGACACGCCAAGTTTTGCCGCCGGGTCATACCCAGACCCGGCTTTAAAACCCATCGAAATCTGCACCATTGGAATCTCGTGCGCTTCCACAAAATACACTGGCACCCCTTGGTCCGTTTCCCAAACCTGAATTTCGGGCGCAGCGGTGGCAGTTTGCACGACACAAACCGACATAAAAATACCAAGCAGCATGCGTCCTGGCTGAGCTAAATAAGAGTGAACTAAATAAGGGCGAACAAAACTCGATAAACGATCAATACTCATTATGAGCCCCCCTCAACACTGGCACTTTCACTGCCAGCCATTAACGGTGACAATTTTACGGTGGTCGAATTGTTTTGAACCAAATACTTTTGCGCAACCGCCAACACCTGCTCGGCAGTAACCGTTGATATTTTCTCTAACCACTGCTCTTCCAAATTCCAATCCAGCCCGATAGTCACCAAACGACCGATTTTCATAGCCTGATAAAACACGGAATCGCGCTCGAATACATCCGCTGCTTTCAGCTGAGCTTTTACCCTGTCTAATTCCTGCTGGCTAACCAACTCAGTTTTAATCTGCTCTAACTGCTCTTCAAGGGCAATAATCAGCTCCTCGGTAGACACGCCCTGCGACGGCGAACCTCCAAAACTAATCATGCCATCCAGCCGAGCGGTGGCATCGTATGAGGTCCATATAGATGCGGCCAGTTGCGACTTGCGAACCAGCGTTTTCTCAAATCGTGCGCTTTGGCCGCCATCAAGCACATACGCTAGCACTTCGAGCGCATAAGGTTCCCAATCATCAGGCTGCGAAGTGTCAATAACCGGCGCATAGTAGCCACGTATAAACGAAGGTACACGCGCTGCGCGCTCAACAATTGTATCTCGCCCAGACGCAAATCGAGGCTCTGGTTCGGGGTTGTTCTCTTCAACAATCGAAGGTTCCAGCGAACCAAACCAATGCTCAGCCAGGGAGAACACCTCATCGGGGTTCACATCACCCACCACGATCAAGGTCGCGTTATTTGGCGCGTAATAGCGTCGATACCAATCAGCCAGATCGGGAACGGTCATCGAATCCAGATCCCTGCGCCAACCAATAATCGGCTGCCCATATGGACTCGCCTTCCACGCTTCAAAACCAAATTGCTCTTGTAACCAGGCATTCGGATTATCATCGGTACGCATTCGCCGCTCTTCTTTAACGACTTCTATCTCCTTAACGAACTCCTCTTGGGCAAGTTGCAGGTTGCGCATTCGGTTCGATTCAATTTCGAAACTCAGTGGTAAGCGGGATTTTTCCCATTGCTGAAAATAGGCCGTGTAGTCTTGGCCGGTAAACGCATTCTCACTGCCACCATTGGCAGCGATAATTCGCGAAGCTTCGTTCGGTCCATATTTGTCAGTGCCTTTAAACATCATATGTTCTAGCACATGCGATACACCGGTAATTCCATCAGGTTCATAGCTTGAGCCGACTTTATACCAAACCTGTGATACAACAACCGGGCTACGATGGTCCTCTTTAACAATCACTCGCAGACCATTAGCCAAGGTCTTTTCGTGCACGCGATTGCTCGCTGGCACCGTACTGCTTTCGTTTATCGTTACGGTTGATTGTTGGATGCTGGTTTGGGCCGACTCTTGCTCGGCGCAAGCGACCAGAACTAAAGTTACCGCAATACCCAATAATAAATTTAAGGTTTGGTTATATTTATTGTCTATCAAAACTAACTACCCTCTCTACTATTCTTATGCTTAAAATCAAGGTACGGGCACACCCGCCATCACGAACCAAAAAATAGCAGAAAACCCTTCACGAAGTTAGAATACGGCCTATCCACCCTAAACACCTGACAAGTTACAAACCCGCAATCAACGTGTTCTTCAAACGCAGAAAAAAAACAGCCTCTAACGACTCCAAGGCCGAGACGCAAACAAGCGTCGAATCCGATAGCCAACCGGCGAATGCACAAAACAATCGATCTGGCTCAATCGAACAGGGCCTGAGCAAAACCCGGCGAGGGTTTTTCACCAAATTAGCCGGGCTTGTAAACGTCAGGCAACTCGACGATGACGCTTTTGATGAACTTGAAGACACTCTCATTTCGAGCGACGCTGGGGTCGACGCATCGCTGAGAATGATTGAAAATTTGCGTGCTGAAGCACGCACCAAAAAGATAGACTCTACTGAAGAGTTGCTGGAGCTATTGGCGCGCGAAACCATGAAGATTATGAACATTGCGGAGCAACCATGGCAAATAAACGCAAAGCCCTACGTGTGTGTCGTTGTGGGCGTCAACGGTGTGGGCAAAACCACGACCACTGCAAAAATTGCCGCCCACCTGCAAGCCGGGGGCAGCAAAGTGATGTTAGCAGCAGCCGACACATTTCGTGCCGCCGCGGTTGAACAACTACAACAGTGGGGCACCCGACTGAATATTCCGGTAATCACACAAGGCACAGGCAGTGATGCCGCCGCCGTTGCTCATGATGCGGTAACTGCCGCCAAAGCTCGCGACATTGACGTATTGCTCATCGATACCGCCGGTCGACTCCACACACAAAACGAGCTGATGGAACAGCTGAGCAAAATAATGCGCGTATTATCGAAACAGAATGAAAATTACCCTCACGAAGTGCTGCAAGTGCTGGATGCCGGAACCGGACAAAACGCGCTATCACAAGTCGAGCACTTTCAAAAAGCGACCGCCGTTTCAAGTCTGGCGCTTACTAAATTGGATGGCTCGGCAAAAGGTGGAGTGGCTATTGCGCTTACTCAAAAATTTGGCTTGCCGATTCGCTTTATTGGGGTTGGCGAGCAAATAAACGATCTCAAGCCCTTTACTACCAGAGCCTACGTAGAAGCTTTATTTGGCGTAGAATCTGTTGAAGCAAGCTCCCCTTCAAAGTGATTTAGGTGATTCGATTTGTCAATGTAGGTAAACGCTATCCCGGTGGGCAGGATGCCCTTCGAAAGGTCGACTTTGAGCTCTCTCAGTCTGATATGGCCCTTTTGATAGGCGTCTCAGGCGCTGGCAAAAGCACTCTGTTAAAACTGATTAGCGTCATCGAACGTCCTACCTATGGTCAAATAATTATTGACGGCCGTAATCTTCGTACCGTTAAACGACGAGATATTGCGCCCATTAGGCGACAAATTGGCATCATTTTTCAGGACCATAAATTACTACACGACCGCACCGTGTTCGATAATGTCGCCCTCTCGCTAGTCGTTGCGGGAATATCATATCGAGAATCCGCCAAGCGTGTGCGTGCCGCATTAGATAAGGTTGGCTTGTTAAAAAAAGAGAATATGATGCCGATTGCATTATCCGGCGGCGAACAGCAACGTGTAGGCATCGCTCGCGCAGTGGTAAATCGGCCGGCAATTCTGTTAGCCGACGAACCTACCGGCAACCTCGATGCTGCACTGTCTGACGAAATTATGGATTTATTCCTCGAGTTCAACAAGGTTGGCACCGCAGTGCTGATCGCCACGCATGATCTTCGGCAGATTGAGCGCTTACAAAAACCAGTTCTGCAACTGGATCACGGTAAATTAATACGCAATGACCTGGACGGCAGGCTAACCGCGCATCCGAACCATGAACTGGTTTGAGCAAAATAGAAGCGAACTCGTCGCTAGCCTGCAGCGCTTGCTTGACAACTCGTTCTCAAGTTTCATGAGCATTGCGGTTGTTGCGATAACCCTGTCGCTACCCACTATTATGCAAGTGGTTGTCGGAAATGCAGAACGCCTCGGTCAATCATGGGAAGGTCGACCTCAGTTAAGTGTATTCCTGGCCCCGGGGACCACTGAGTCACGCGGTCTGGAATTAGTTCTCGAACTACAAGGCAAATTGGAAATTGCACAAGTTGAGTTCATTTCCGCTGATCAGGCAATGCAAGAATTCAAAATGCTCTCTGGGCTCGGTAGCGCAGTTGAGTTACTACCTAACAACCCGCTACCTCCCTCACTACTGGTTTTACCTGATAGCGAGTTTGTTAGCGCTGAAGCAACCGCTTTATTGCGTACACAGCTGCAGGAGATTCCCGAAGCAGAGGATGTCCAGCTCGATCTTGAATGGATTCAACGATTCAACTCGATGCTCAATATCGTACGTCGCGGTGCCCAGATTGTTAGTTTACTGCTAGCGCTAACCGTTGTTCTTACGGTAAGCAATATGATTCGCCTGGCAATCAGTAATCGTAAAGAAGAAATTGAAATTATAAAACTGATTGGTGGCTCTGATGCATTTGTGCGCAGACCCTTTCTCTATCAAGGGTTCCTAACGGGCCTGGCAGGCGCGCTTTTGGCTGCTTTGATCACTTACGCTGTATTGCTCTGGATGAGTGGCCCGATTGAGCAGCTCACCGATTTATACGGTGCAAACTTTGAGACTCGTGGCTTAAGCATTCACAGCCTGGGCTGGCTCATTCTGGCAGGCGCTGGACTCGGCCTGTTCGCGTCAGTGCTATCGGTATCTCAGCACCTGAAAAATATCGAACCTCGCTAAATTACTGTTTTTTCATACCTATTGCGCAATTATTAGCACTCTGGCATGATGAGTGCTAATATGCCCTTGTAGTAAAAACGGAGGCACCTAACACCCATGAGCAAGAGCAACATATCAACAACGAGCAACGCACCAAAAGCGCCTGCTTCGCCCTCGGCTTTATCTCAGGAACAAAGTCTTTCAAAATTTATTCGAATTGCAAATCTGGCACCTCTTTTGAGTGCAGAGGAAGAGCGCGCGCTCGCAACAAGCTACCGCCAGGATCAAGACCTTGAAGCAGCCCGGCAATTGGTCGTATCGCATATGCGACATGTTGTTTCAGTTGCGCGCGGTTTCGCTGGTTACGGCTTGCCGTTGGCCGACCTAATCCAGGAAGGCAATATTGGGCTAATGAAGGCAGTTAAAAACTTCGATCCCGACCGTGGTGTGCGCCTGGTCTCATTTGCTGTGCATTGGGTAAAAGCCGAAATCTACGATTATGTTATACGTAATTGGAAGATCGTTAAAGTGGCGACTACCAAGGCACAACGGAAACTATTCTTTAACCTTCGTAAGTCACGTAAACAGCTGGCCTGGTTGACCGAACAAGAGACTCAAGACCTCGCAACCAAGCTTGACGTACCCGTAAAGACGGTGCGAGAAATGGAATCACGCTTAACCTCTCCCGACGTGGCTTTTGACGCCCCAAATAGCGATAACGATGAACTCGTACCTAGCCCTTCTGGCTACCTGCCAGACATGCGCTACAACCCGGAAAAACTGCTGCTGGAAACGGATCAAATCTCACATCGAAAAAATGCGCTATCGATGGCAATTGGTACGCTGGACGACCGCAGCCGTGAGATCGTAACTCGCCGATGGTTGAACGACGACAAAGCGACGTTGCACGAACTGGCAGCCGAATATGGCATCTCCGCTGAGCGCATCCGTCAGATTGAAAAGCGTGCAATGGAAACGATGAAGGGGAATATGGAGTTATAAAAGAGCTTTTATATAACCGCCCCCAATAAACAGGCCGTCTAACAAGCGGCCTTTTTTATTTGAGTACGTCTATTATGGAGTGTTTATTACCGGGCGCGGAATCTGACAATAATTTGTCGTACGCCAACAACCAATAGTACTCCGATCATATTCGCCACCATGTCCAGGCCTGACAACTGGCGACCCGGCGAATACTGCTGAGCAAACTCCAATACGATGCCATAGGCAACAATAAAGAGGGCTGTAAAATAGAATGGTTTGCCTTCTCTGAAACTCCACCAGGCTAACGTAGCAAAAACTCCATAAGCGGATACATGAACAGCCTTATCCCAAACGTCAATCGTCAATTCCAATTCGTCTGCTGGTAATAAAGAAAAATACCCGATCAAAACGGCATACGTCGCCATACAAACCTTCGCAATCACAAGGCGTCCAGCCCTCGCTTGATCCGTTGCAAACCCTCTGACAAGGTTGTCGGCGGGCAGGCAAAATTTATTCGCATCCAATCGTCACCCGCCGCACCAAAGATATAGCCGGGATTCAATGCGACCTTGCCGTGTTCAAGCAGCGTGCGCTCCGCTATTTTAGCCATCACACCATACGACTGGAGATTAAACCAAACCATATACGTGGCTTGTGTCGACATTAAAATCACACCCGGCAATTGCTGGGCAAAAAACGCTTCCACTTGTTCCAGATTGCTCGCAAGTTGTGTTCGAAGTTCCTTTAGCCACGGCAGGCCGTACCGGTAGGCGGCTTCTGTGGCAACCAGGCCCATGATATTGGGATCGCTTAACCCGCTCCGGTGTAATTGCGCACGATACTTTCTGCGCAAACTGGCACTGGGAATAATAATATCGGAGGTTTGCAATCCCGCTAAGTTAAAACTCTTGCTAGAAGCGGTGCAAACCACGCACTGCTCCAAGATCCGCTTGTCCGCAAGTGGCAGCGGCAGATGCTTAAACGGCGACCAAACCAAATCACAATGAATCTCATCAGACAAGACAACAACATCGTAGCGAATACATAGCTCAACCAACGAGATCAGATCTTGCCTGGCCCACACACGACCACCCGGGTTGTGTGGATTGCACAACATGAATAAGCGGGTTTTATCATCCGCTAATTGTTCCTCCAATTGATCAAAATCGATTTGATATAAGCCTTCTCCATCGATTTTCAGGGTGTTCAGTAGAAGCTCGCGGCCGTTGTCTCGAACAGAACCAAAAAACGGGTAATATACCGGTGGCTGAATCACAACTTTATCGCCCGGTGCAGTAAGCGCTTGAATTAACAAATTCATCGCCGCAACAATTCCCGGGGCGTGGCATATCCAGGGTTGCTCGATCTGCCAACCGTGTTGACTTTCAAACCAAGCAATAACGGCTTGGCGGTAGCGCTCGAATACGCGGGTATAACCGAATAACGGATGCTCTAAACGTTTTTTGAGCGCCTCAACCACACACGGTGCGGTCTCAAAATCCATGTCGGCCACCCACATGGGCAGGACGTCGCTAACTCCAAATTTAGCCTTTAGGTGCTCCGGCTCCCATTTGATTGCACCCGTACCCACCCGATTTGGGAAATCATCAAAATTACCTGCGTCTGACATGCGCTCTGCAACTAATGTCGAAAATGCCGCATACCCGTAAACACCATCGCAATATCGTGTTCATCGGCTGCGGCAATTACTTCGTCGTCACGAATAGAGCCCCCCGGCTGTATGACCGCCGCAATACCCGCTTCGCCAGCAGCATCCAAACCATCGCGGAAAGGGAAAAATGCGTCTGAAGCCATTACCGCGCCAGCAACCTCAAGCCCTGCCTGCTCAGCTTTGATTCCTGCGATACGAGCTGAATTAATGCGGCTCATTTGACCAGCGCCCACGCCAACCGTCATTAAATCTTTTACATAAATAATCGCATTGGATTTTACAAACTTGGCTACTTTCCAGGCAAACAGTAGATCGTTCATTTGGGCTTCGCTTGGCTGCCGTTGGGTCACCACTTTTAGCTCGTTATGCAGTTCAAAATCACTACCTTGCAGTAACAAACCACCGGCCACCCGTTTGTATTCCATCTGGCGGGTTTGCCCAGCCCACTGCCCACAGGCTAGAACCCGGATATTTTTCTTCTGGGCGCAGACTTCCAACGCGGCAGCGCTAACCTCAGGCGCAATAATGACTTCAACAAATAGCTTTTCACAAATTAACGCTGTAGTGTCTGCATCCAGTTCGCGATTAAACGCAATAATACCACCAAAAGCAGACTCTGAATCCGTGGCGAACGCTCGCTGATACGCATCCAGCAGGCCTTTACCCAGAGCCACTCCACAGGGGTTCGCATGCTTGACAATGACACAGGCCGCAGTGTCATCAAATTGTTTTATACATTCCAATGCCGCATCGGTATCGGCAATATTATTGTACGAAAGCTCTTTACCCTGTAACTGCGCTACACTGGCTATAGTCCCGGCTTTCGGCGTATGTTCTACATAAAATGCAGCTTGCTGGTGCGGATTCTCGCCGTAGCGCATGGTCTGTTTGTGCAGTAACTGAGTATTAAACGTGCGCCCAAAATCTCGTTTTTCATTGTCTGTACTCTTTGCCTCAGTACGCGCACCAAGATAATTCGCGATTGCGCCGTCATAACGAGCGGTATGCTCAAAAGCCTTAACGGCTAAATTAAATCGCAGCGCATAATCCACCGAACCGTTCTCAACCGAACTTAAAACGGAGGAATAATCACCGGCATCAACAATAATCAATACGTCTTTATGATTCTTGGCCGCTGCGCGAACCATGGTGGGCCCGCCTATATCGATATTTTCTATTGCATCAGCAAGGCTACAATCTGGATTGGCGACGGTTGCTTCAAAGGGATAAAGATTCACCACCACCAAATCAATGGGGGCAATACCGTGCTCTTGCATTACCGCATCATCTTCACCTCTGCGGCCTAGAATCCCCCCATAGATCAACGGGTTCAGCGTCTTCACCCGCCCATCCATCATTTCCGGGAACCCCGTGTGCTCACTAACTTCTTTAACCGGAACACCCTCGGCGCTCAACAACTTTGCTGTGCCTCCTGTCGAGAGAATTTCAATATCCATCGCAACCAGTTTTTGAGCAAACTCGACGATTCCTGATTTTTCTGAGACGCTGATCAAGGCGCGTTTTACGGAGAATTCAGACATGGTTTCCTAATATTATTAAATTAGATAGCCCCGCCCCTAAGCAAAAGAGTATAGACGGTGCGGGTTTAGTGCTCTTTCAAATCATATTGCTGTAATTTTTTTCGCAATGTGTTACGGTTAATACCCAGCATCGCCGATGCGGTCGTTTGGTTTCCATCCGATTTTTTCATAACCACTTGAAGTAACGGCTTTTCCATTTCTGCAAGCACCATTGCGTACAAGCCGGTTGGTTGCTGACCGTCAAGATCATTAAAATATCTCTTCACAGATCGACGCACAATATCTGAAATGGTCGTTTTCATTATTCGCGAATATTAAGCGGCCATATCCGCTCGTGATTGCGTCCGAATGACAGCCCGCTCAAGCGATTCAATCTGCTGCTCAGCATGGGCGATACGATTAACCACCGAGCGCACATCAGCCGCCACGCCCAAACACTTCATGTAACTCGCAGCATGCTTGCGAGCGAGTATCACTCCACGTTCAAGACCGTAAAACTCATACATCCCACGCAAGTGGCTGATCATGGCTTGGATTTTTATCTCTAATGAGGGAGAGACAACGGTGACACCCGACCCCAGTTGCCCTGAAATTTCCTGAAACAGCCACGGCTGACCCATAGCGGCTCGCCCAACCATTACCCCCGCTGCGCCCGTTTGCTGGATAACGGACACCGCAGATTCCGCTGAATCAATATCACCATTGGCAATCACCGGTATAGCAACCGCCGAAACCACATCGGCAATAGTCGAATATTCAACCGGGCCTTTAAATCGACAGGCTCGGGTTCGGCCATGTACTGTCAACATTTTGACGCCACATTTCTCTGCTATCTGGGCGATTTGAACAGCATTCTTTTGCGTGCGATTTAGGCCCGTGCGCATCTTCAGCGTCACTGGCACATCCACCGCCGAAACGACAGCCTCTAGAATGTCACCAACCATCCGCTCGTCACCCATCAAGGCCGAACCGGCCATTTTGTTACACACTTTTTTGGATGGGCAACCCATATTGATATCAATAATATCGGCACCGCGAGCCGCATTGATTATTGCAGCCTCAGCGAGCAGTACCGGATCGGTACCGACGATTTGCACCGAAATCGGGCTCGTTTCTCCGGTATGATCCATCCGCAAACGAGCTCGACGTGTCTCGCGCAACTCTGGTCGCGATGTAACCATTTCGGAAACCGCTAAACCCGCCCCCCAGGCTCGGCATATTTGACGGTAAGGCAAATCGCTAACACCCGCCATGGGTGCAGCGATAACCGGCCTAGAAATTTCTATATTACCGATGGTAAGCATATCTCACCGTGAATCTGATGCGCCTTCGATATAGGTTTGCGTATTCAGTAAGTGTCGACGTGTTTGCCCGCTAGAAGAGGCTCGCAGGTAGCGGCTAGCCATTGCCAAAAGACTCAATAACGCGAGCCAATGCTTCGAAATTTGCCCTGGAAGCTCGTCCTGAAAGGAGCGCGATGCAGATGACACAAACCTATATTGAAGAACCAATTGACTGTCACAGAACACAAAATCACTTAACCGAGCGAGGCATGATACGCGCCAGTCGTGTGAGGGTAAAGACTACACTGCCAAAGCTTGTCCTGCCATAGTTCGTAACCGCTTATACCCATCTATTTTCCATCCACCAGCGCGACCTCAAAGCCAACCGCATCATCGGGCGGATTTGCTAATTCCAACTTGAGCTCTTTAACGACATTGGGGTTCAATTCGCTCGCCGTAACGCCGGCCAAATACTCCTGGGCCGTGAATACTCGCCGGACTACCGGTATATTTTCGCGATCTGTAAGCGTAATCTGAATCAGCGGATGAGGCTGACTCAGAGATGTGCGGCTAATTAGATGTACATCCACAACCAAAACTCCAGCCTCCATTTCATGCGCTGAAACAGACGTGTGTACAAGGTCTATTTTATCTACCTGAACAAGACTATCACTCGAACAAGCAGAAATATCACACCATAAATAGACCAAAGGACGCCCAAAAACTGTTTGAGATAACTCACGCTTATTCATATCCACGATTTGCGCTACGGCCAACACTGCCAACACAATCGTTACTGCCAACCCAAATCTTGAGATTGGCAATTCTTGCTCATCAATCATCTCTTCATCGTAAGCTTCAGAGCCGCCATTATTTGCGCCAAAACCACCCATAGCATGCCGTCTTTCATGAACATTTTCTGGATCTGTGTCGGTGTCGATGTCGGGCGAATATCCATTCTCTTCAGGCACCCGGTGCATCGTCATCTGAGGCGGTATCGCGATGGCCGGTTCAATATCGGAGCGCCTGGGCAACACCGCATCAACCACTGGCACGTCACTCGAATCATCGATAGAAGCATCCAATGAACGCGTTGGCTCTGCTTCAGAAACGACTGGAAACGCTGCTGCGAGTGGTAAGGGTATTTGAGGTGGTGCGTCAGAATCTGGCGTGCTACCCGGGGCCTCTTCCCCAAGCCGTAAATACGCGGGAATTTCTGACGGGCCCGGTGCCTCAACAATAAAGGAACTTCGATCGGTTCCTTGCCGCGATAGCGCTTCGAATTGCGCGGCATCGTCGGCATAATCAAACTTTCTCACCAGCACGTCCCCCGAATCCTCAGCAGGTGATTCATCGAGCCTGGTCAAATCTGCATTAAACGATTGCATACAAGCTCCACATCGAGCCCAACCATTAGAGTCTTCGAGCGTCTCTGATCCCAATTCAAATAATGCCTTACAATGCGGGCACTGAACGTTCATTTAAAAACCCACCATTTAGAAACCTACTATTTATGAACCTGCCGGATGGCCACAGAGCAAACACCATTGGCCTTGAGTTGTAATATCGAACTGATAATTTGGAAAGGCTTTTTTCACTCGTTCACCCTGCTCGGTTAATATACCGGTTAGCAACAATGTGGCACCCGGTTTCAATATTTCTACCAATCTGGGTGCCAATTCAACAATGACATCCGCAAGAATGTTGACTATAACAATATCCCCCCTGTCGCTGGAATCAACTTCGCTCGGCAAACAAACACGCAGCCGACTAGAAACACCATTGGTCAATCCATTGTTAACGCTAGCCTCAAGCGCCAATGGATCTATATCAATCGCCAACGCAGATTTCGCACCCAACAGTACTGCGGCAATTGCTAAAATACCAGAGCCACAACCGTAATCAATCACCGCGTTGGCTTGAAGTTTTGCTGTTGAAAGCCAGTTCAAACACATCGCTGTTGTTTCATGCGTGCCAGTACCAAATGCCAAACCTGGATCCATAAAAATGTTACACGCATCTGGCTCGACCGGCTCCCGCCATTTAGGTATTACCCACAAATTATCGCCCACTCGTAGCGGCTTAAAATGTGACAAGTAGACACGCTCCCACTCCTGATCTTTAACAACAGATGCTTCGCCTATTAACGCTTCGCCGCCGGGTACGACTTGTTGCGCAAGACCGCAAATCGCATGTATGTCGACTCCTTCACTAAACAGGCCCGTCACGGTTACCTTTTTCCACTCCGGTTTGCCCGGAAAAGCTACCTCGTAGAACGCATCGTCACCGGCATTTTCTGTAGTCACCGCCTGCGCCAGGCAGGCTTCCAGCACAGAGATCAAGGCCTCAGCTCGATTTTTCTCGACCTGAAATCGAAGACGCTGCCAATTCAACGGTTTGTTTAGTACCCTTTTCAACAGTATATTCCCGCCTCGCTGAACGCGGCAATATTATGTTGAAGGGGTACTGTCCTCTAGATAGGAAATCGCCGCTTGCAAAGCCAACTCGTAACCTTGCGCACCCAGACCACAAATAACACCCACAGCGGTATCTGAAAAATAACTATGCTTACGAAAAGCCTCACGCGCATGAATATTCGACAGATGAACTTCAATATAAGGTATACCTACACCAAGAATCGCATCACGTAAAGCAACGCTGGTATGGGTAAAGGCCGCCGGATTAATAATTAAAAAGCTGTCTTTACCAGCCGCCTGTTGCACAAGTTCAACTAGCTCATGCTCCGCATTGCTTTGACCAAAGCCGATGGTATGCCCGGCCTTAACCGCAATCTGCCCAAGCCGCTCATTGATTTGCTCTAACGTCGCCGAGCCATAATGCTCTGGCTCGCGTGTGCCAAGCAAGTTCAGGTTGGGACCATTAAGAACGAGTATTGAAGCCATAATACATCCATCGCCCCGCCACCGGGAAACGCAGTGATTTGTACACTACACTAGCTTACTTCATCTCCGTGACCAGCTCTATAAATTCATCGGAAGAAATATATCCATATCGATTCAAATCTTCCCGAAGCATGCCGCTGGCACCGATAAATAAAGTAGCAGGAGGGCCAAACACGCTATAAAGCGTTTTTATTTCATTTGCCAAACTGCCTGGGTCGGTAACGTCGACCTTAATTAAATGCACTCCTTCAAGAGCCTGTATAACGGCAGGGTCAACAAAAGTTGTTTCCAGCATACGAACGCATTCAACACACCAGTCGGCATAAAAATCAATAATGATCGGACTATCATTTTCAGATGCAGCCACCAGCTCTGCCTGCAAGCCCGACACCGTATCGACTTCTACAAATTCTACGTGCTGCACTTGAACGCTCGCACCGCCTTGCCCGCTCCCTAGCGTAAACACCTGTAAAGGGCGAAACAGATCGTTGCTTCCGGCTGCTGCACCAATCAGAGTGATCAAACCCCAAAATAACAATATGATGGCGACTATCATTGGCAAAAGTTTTTTTGAGTTTTCAGACTTGTCATCCGGCAAAACCACCCAACAATACACAGCCAGTGAGATTAACAAAATGGCCCACAGCCACAAAGTCTGGAAATCCTTAATGCTCTCTAACAGGTAAATAGCCACCGCCAGTATCATAAAACCAAATAACTGGGTCACCTTCTCCATCCACACACCCGCCTTGGGTAGCAACCAATTGGCACCGAAGCCAAAGGCTATGAGCAGCGTTCCCATACCGAGGGCCAGCGAGAACATAATGGCACCGCCCAACACAGGGTCACCCAATTGAATTGCGGCACCCAAAGCAACAATCAACATCGGCGATACGCAAGCACCAACGATGAGGGCAGATAGCAATCCGAGGACGAAAGCAACGCCATACTTGCCAGTAGGCATGTTTGCCGTTCCTTGCTGTACACGCCCCTGAATGCTGGCTGGCATTTGAATCCGGAATACACCGAACAGCGATAGTGCAAGCACGGCCAACAACAGGCTGATACCGCCTATCCACATGGGCGACTGAAAATAGGCTTGCAATTGAGCACCGGTCCAACCCGCCAACACGCCCATCGCGGTATACGTGACTGCGGTACCCAGAACATAGAAAATAGATAATATGCCGCCTTTACCGGTTTTCGACTCACCGGCTACCAGACCCGACAGAATGGGAATCAACGGCAGTACGCACGGTGTGAACGTTAGCAACACGCCGATCCCAAAGGCTGTTAGCAAGTAAGACAAGAGCGATTTTCGTTCAGGTGCCTCAGACTCCAAAGAACCACCGGCAACACCCGCACCCCCCAAGTTGTCGCCGCCAGTGACTTGCGATAAAACGCCCGCAGCCGATCCGGCGCCGGACTGAAACCCATCTGGCAAAGATACCGTGAGCGCGCGAGTCATCGGCGGGTAACACACGCCAACTGGCTTGTTGCAACCTTGCCCTTTGAGGACTAAATCCAGTTCAGATGTCTCTGCATCCAACCCAGCATCAACAGTTAACGAGTGGCTATAGTTCACACCGGTAAAATAAACTTCGATCGATCCAAACAGCGGATCGTCGATAACTTCACCGGCCAGTATGTTCATTGGGCCCAACGACGAGGAGGGTGACGCGGCGTCAGCCGCAAGTTCGCTCGCGAACTTATCACGATACATATAGTAGCCGTCAGCCATTTGCCAGTAGATCAGTAACTGTCCGCCACTAGACACATCGGCCATCACCTGAAACGCTTCTTCTGCCGGTAATAAGTCCTGCGATAATTGCGCCTGCGCCAGCGATGCGGAAATCACCAGCGTAAAACCAAGTATTAGCTGCTTTACTAGTGTACTCATTTAATCGAATCTTCTATTTTGTGTGCGCTTTTAACCGAATCTTCCACCCAACTTAGGTATTTTTGCGAACCGGTTTCAATCGGGAGCGCTATCAACTCTGGCAATTCATAAGGGTGCATATCCAGTAGCGCGGCCTCGAGCTCAGCGTATTTTGCTCGCGTTGTTTTTATCATTAACATCATCTCTTTATCAGAGCATATTTGACCGGCCCAATGGTATATTGATTGCACTCCAGGCAGGATATTGACACAAGCAGCGCGCCGATCTGCAACTAATTGTTTCGCTATATTGCTCGCCACCGCTTGATCAGGCGCAGTACAATAAACCACCAACACTTGCTCATTGTCTCGCTTATTTGCCAAACCGATCACCAAGCACCACACACCTCTGACTGATGTATCATTATGGCGCGCGAGTATACAGCTAAGACTGGCCACCAACCAATAATTACCAACTTTCTGCTAACTTGTCCTATAGTCGAACCCACCTAAACTCTACCTATTTTCATGTCTTTTCTAATCATTCTTACACTTTTCATTTTAGTTCCCTTCACAGAAATCGCTTTGTTTATTAAGCTCGGTGGTAGTTTGGGCACGTTTAATACCCTGTTACTGGTTATTGCAACTGCTGTATTGGGGGCATGGCTAGTCCGGCAGCAAGGCTTTCAAACCCTTGCGAATATAAGAAACCAAATGGATGCTGGTCATTTGCCTGCGATGGAAATGGCCGAGGGTGTCGCTTTATTATTTGCCGGTGCCCTGCTACTAACCCCGGGTTTTTTAACCGATACAATTGGATTTTGCTTACTCGCTCCGCCTATACGCCGGACATGGATCAAATTCCTTGGGCGACGAGGCCTGGTTTCTGCGACGACTGCTGGCCAGCGCACCGGCACTCATAGTCAACCACAAAATAAGGATGACATCAGAACCATTATTGAAGGTGAATACTACAAGGAAGACGACTAAAGACCTTTACGGGGTTTGGAAACCACCAAACAGAGGATCAGATTCGATCCTGACCCGCCCCCGCTTTTGGTAAATTTATTTGATGCGCGCCCTTGACTTTGGAAAGTTCGACCCTATTATTAGCACTCCCTCGAGGTGAGTGCTAATAACCTCGAGGCTGATTTCATCAGTGCAGGCATCCGTAACTAATGCCGGGTACTGGATTCTTAGATTTAAACACAAGCGTAGGAGGGTTTAGCAAATGGCTATTCGTCCGTTACATGATCGTATTTTGGTTCGTCGGCTTGATGACGAAAAAACAACCGCAGGCGGCATCGTTATTCCCGATTCTGCATCTGAAAAACCGTCACAGGGTGAAGTCGTCGCCGTCGGCAACGGTAAAGCACTGGATAGCGGTGAAATCCGCGCATTAGACGTAAAAGCTGGAGACACTATCCTATTCGGAAAGTATTCCGGTACAGAAGTTAAAGTGGATGGCGAAGAGTTACTCGTCATGCGCGAAGATGATGTCATGGGCATCGTCGAATAATCAATACAGAACAGAATTTACTTAAACAGAATTTATTTGAGAGGTATTAAAAATGGCAGCTAAAGACGTATTATTTGGCGATGCTTCAAGGGCCAAGATCCTTATTGGGGTCAACGTATTGGCCGATGCAGTGAAATTAACGCTGGGTCCAAAAGGACGCAATGTTGTATTAGACAAATCTTTTGGTGCACCTACCGTCACAAAAGACGGCGTATCCGTAGCAAAAGAAATAGAGCTAAAAGACAAGTTTGAAAATATGGGTGCCCAGCTAATTAAAGAAGTTGCTTCCAAAACTTCTGATATTGCAGGTGACGGCACTACGACGGCAACCGTTCTGGCACAGGCCATTGTTCGCGAGGGCACCAAAGCCGTTGCGGCCGGCATGAACCCGATGGATCTGAAACGTGGTATCGACAAGGCCGTTATCGCGGCGGTTGATTCATTGCAGACTCTTTCAAAACCTTGCTCAGACCAAAAAGAGATTGCCCAGGTTGGAACCGTTTCTGCTAACGCTGATGAATCGGTTGGTGACATCATCGCTGAATCGATGGACAAAGTTGGTAAAGAAGGCGTGATCACGGTTGAAGAAGGTTCTGGCCTTTCCAACGAACTTGAAATCGTTGAAGGTATGCAATTCGATCGTGGCTATCTGTCTCCTTACTTCATCAACAATCAGGAAAGCATGAGCGTTGATCTGGAGACTCCACTGATTCTTATTCATGACAAGAAAATCTCTAACATCCGCGACTTGATCCCACTATTGGAAGGCGTCGCCAAGCAAGGCCGCCCTTTGTTGATCATTGCCGAAGATGTTGAAGGTGAGGCACTGGCTACATTGGTTGTTAACAACATGCGTGGAACCGTTAAGGTTGCCGCTGTTAAAGCACCTGGATTCGGCGACCGCCGTAAAGCCATGCTCGAAGACATCGCTATTCTTACTGGTGCTCGAGTGGTCTCTGAAGAAGTGGGTATGAGCCTTGAAGGTGCCACGGTGGAAGATCTTGGTACTGCAAAACGCATACAAATCAGCAAAGAAAACACCACCATT
Source organism: Pseudomonadota bacterium (assembly GCA_018660405.1). GTDB lineage: Bacteria > Pseudomonadota > Gammaproteobacteria > Arenicellales > Arenicellaceae > UBA10349. Next base: position 29,490 of record JABJKL010000123.1, read on the forward strand.
ATTGATGGTGCTGGTGATGCGAAAGACATCGAAGCACGGGTAAACCAGGTTCGAGCACAAATTGAAGATTCCAGCTCTGACTACGACCGTGAAAAAATGCAGGAACGTGTCGCCAAATTAGCCGGCGGTGTTGCAGTGATTAAGGTGGGTGCGGCAACAGAAGTCGAGATGAAAGAGAAGAAAGCCCGCGTTGAAGACGCTCTGCACGCAACACGCGCTGCCGTAGAAGAAGGCGTAGTGCCTGGCGGCGGCACAGCACTGGTACGTGCGCTTGGCGCCGTTGCCAAAGTGAAGGGTGATAACGCTGACCAAAACACCGGAGTTACCATCGTACAACGTGCTCTGGAAGAACCTTTGCGGCAGATTGTTAGTAATGCTGGTGAAGACGCTTCGGTAATCTTGAACGAAGTTCGCAATAACAAAGGTAACCACGGTTATAACGCAGCAACTGCCGAATACGGTGACATGATCGCAATGGGTATTCTTGACCCAACCAAGGTAACGCGAACTGCGCTGCAAAATGCCGCGTCGATTGCCAGCCTGATGATCACCACCGAAGCAATGGTTGCTGACGCTCCGGATGACACCCCGGCGCCTGCCATGCCTGACATGGGTGGTATGGGCGGTGGTATGGGTGGTATGGGCGGCATGATGTAAATGCCCGCTGTAACCCTTACCCTTGTAACTCTATTGTAATAAGGGTGAATGACAGGTGAATACACATTCAATTGTTTGACTCAAAAAGCCCTGCCCGGGAAACCAGGCGGGGCTTTTATTTTAAGAAGATGTCTGTGTGTCGTGGTAATTACACTTCAATCATCCCTTGCGAATCAAAAATTCCCAACGCGAATCTTGTTCTATTTTTTCAAGCAAAGCGTGCTCTGTATAAGCCAACATAGCATCAAAATCATCCGATGCAGATGGATCTGTTGCAATCACACGCAACAACTCGCCTACCGCTAATTTAGCTAGCGCGCGCTTGGCATGCAGGATAGGCAATGGGCAGCGTAAGCCACTTGTATCTAAAATAGTTTCTCGCTCTGTCATTCTGTCAAGGTTAATGCGGAGTAACCCATACTCTCTCCTGTCTAAACATATCGTCACGCTTCAATTTTAGTACTCTGTCCACATTTACATCTGGACAGAGTACTAGCCTTCGTGGATAAAAAACCTTAGGCTTTGTGATTATGAGCAGAAGTACGCGTAATTACGTTCTATTAGCGGCCACCACAATGTCAACTGTGGCGGCAATGCCCAATTACGCCGCTGGTTACGATCAATTACCAGATTTGGGCTCCAGCGCGGCCACTATTATTTCTGCTCGCGAGGAGCAAATGGTGGGTGACGATTTTATTCGCCGTGCTCGTCAACATCTGGACTTCATCAGTGATCCTGAGTTACTCATCTATATAAATGAAGTGGGTCATCGAATCGCCGATGCCAGCAACCATCCCGAACAATCTTTTAATTTTTACCTAATCGAGGACAGCAACATTAATGCTTTTGCTGTACCTGGCGGTCATATCGCCGTTCACACCGGATTGATCCTTGAAGCAGAGAACGAAGATCAATTCGCATCGGTGCTGGCACACGAGGTGGCTCACGTTACGCAACACCATATTGCACGTGGCATTGAAAAATCCAAAGGCAGCACACTCAAGACACTGGCGACGGTCATCGCGGCTGCCGCATTGGGTGGTCAAGCAGCACAAGCGGCGCTAGTTTACACAAGCGCATCGGCCATCGAAAAACGACTTAGATATGGCCGGGAATTTGAGCGCGAAGCAGATGCCATTGGTATTCGCAGCTTGTATGCTGCTGGTTATTCGCCCGATGAAATGCCCGGGTTTTTCCGAACGCTTCAACGCTGGAGTCGTATCAAAGAAAGTGGTGCGCCAGAGTTCCTGCGATCGCACCCGCTAACCGTTAGCCGAATCTCCGAATCCGCTGCGCGCACAGAAAACTATCCCGATGTACCACTGGCCGATCAAACCAACTTCAAGTACATCAAGGCCAAGTTGCGTGCCATGTACGCAGAAAACATTCCTGCAGAGCTGGCCCTTATAGAGTCAGAGATCGCCGACACCGAAGACGCTGCTCCAGCGGATCTTCGATTTTCCTACGCATTGATATTAATGCGCGCCAATAAATACGATCAGGCAAGGTCCGAAATAGCAGACTTGTTGTACCAATTTCCGGAGCATGTGGGTTATAAACTTGCGCAGTCTGATATCGAATTAGAAGCTCAACAGTACGATCTCGGCATCGCGCAATTAGCGGCCGTGCGACAAAACTTACCCGAGCAATGGTCACATTACGAACAAACAGTTGATTTGTATTACTCCAATGCCCTGGTATTAACCGAACGGTTTACAGAAGCGATTCCAGTTCTTCGTAAATCAATCCGTAAAACTCCGGACGAGCCACTCTTTCACAGTATGTTAGCGCGTGCCTATGGCGAGTCTGGTGAAACGCTAAAAGCCTATCAGTCCCGTGGTGAATATCATTATCTACGTGGAAATTTGGGTTTTGCGCAGGCGCAATTCAAACAGGCGGCTAAATTGGCCACAAGCTATTACGATAAAGCAAGCCTGCAAGCCCGACTAGAGGATATAAAACGCCAGCTGGTCACTCTGGGTATAGAAGAACCTGCACGACGATTGCAACTGATCGGTCCGTCCAACTCGTAACATACTCCCAAGCCTTAAATGATACGCGTGCTAATAAGCGCATTGCTAATACCGGCAATTAGCCATGCACAACCAAACCTCGTTGATACAGAAATCCACATAGCGGCTAGCCGTTCGAATTATGCTGCGGTCGATTCACTACTCAAGGCAGGTGAAGACCCCAACCAAAAGGGAAGATCGAGCAATACCGCGTTGATAATCGCCGCGTATTCCGGAGATCCGCGTATGGTAGAAATGCTTATTCGCGCTGGCGCAGATTTAAATAACCAGGGAAACAACAACCACACCGCACTTCATGCCGCCATACACGCAAAGAGTAATGTCTGCGTGCAACTTCTCGTAGAGGAAGGAGCCAACCCGAACCTGCGCGACTCGCTTGGCTTCAGCCCGCTCCATCAAGCCGCAAATTTTGGAAACTTAAGAGCTGTTAGAACTCTGCTGGACGCAGGCGCCGACCTTGAATCATATGCAAACGGTAATCGAACGGCCTTGTTGCTAGCGGCAGATATTGGCCATACAGTCATAGTAAAAGAACTGCTCGAGCGAGGCGCCAACCCAAACGTAAGTTCAGTGTGGGAGCAAACACCTTTAAACATGTCCACCGCACACGGCCACACCGATATAGTAAAACTACTAGCCGCCGCAGGCGCCACTGAATAGTCTGCCAATTCTGGCCAAACCCGTTAGTTGTACATTGGCTCGGGCTTGAGTGCGTTATGAGCGCAGTGCGGGCTAGGCAAAAGTTATTTTGGGAGCGCAGTGTACAAACAGTACATGAGCATTCCAAAATAACTTTTAACAACGCCCGCGCAAGCGCAATAGCACTCAAGTTCGAGCGGGGATTTCCGGGTAATCCAGACCTACATACTGCTGCATTAACCGTACCACCTGATGGCTATAGCCAGCCTCATTGTCGTACCAAATATAGAGCACCGCACGATCACCTTCCACGATGGTTGCCTCACCATCGACGACTCCGGCGGCGTTAGATCCAACCAAATCAGATGACACAACTTCGGTCGACCAGGTAGAACCTATTTGATCCTGATAGCGTGAATTGTACGACACATCGCGCAGAAATTCGTTCATCTCATCACGCGTTGTTTTCTTGCCTAAATTAAGATTGGTAACCACCATGGACACGTTTGGAGTGGGCACACGAATTGCATTTCCGGTCAACTTACCGGCCAATTCAGGCACCGCTTTTGCTATCGCTTTTGCGGCACCCGTTGAGGTCAACACCATATTTAACGGTGCGCTACGACCCCTTCTATGTTTGGGATGATAATTATCGATCAAATTTTGGTCATTCGTGTAACTGTGAATGGTTTCTACGTGGCCAGATTTAATTCCGTATTTGTCATTGACCACTTTAAGTACAGGCACTATCGCGTTAGTCGTACACGATGCCGCGCTGAGAATTTTATCGTCGGCAGTTACTTCATGGTCGTTAACACCATATACAATGTTTTTAATCTCGCCCTTGGCGGGCGCCGTGAGCAGCACTCTGGAAACCCCTTTGGCTTGCAAATGTTGGCCAAGGCCGGCCTCGTCTTTCCACACACCGGTGTTATCCACTACCAAGGCGTCATTAATGCCGTATTGGGTGTAATCAACCTCACTGGGTGAACTTGCATAAATAAACTGAATATAATTACCGTTAACCACCAATACGCGATTCTCTCGATCGACTGATACCGACCCCTCGAAAGCACCGTGTACCGAATCGCGCCGCAATAAACTTGCGCGCTTGAGTAAATCGGCCACTTCATCGCCTTTGGCGCGAACTACTACGGCCCGCAAACGCATTTTTTCACCCGAACCCGCCCGGTCCACCAGCAAACGAGTAAGAATCCGGCCAATTCGACCAAAGCCATAGAGCACGACATCTTTAGGCTCAGCACTGTAGTCATCGCAATCCTGCAAAATCGTGGCGAGACGATCATTCAAAAAAGCATCCATATTAGTTTCATGGTCGACAACGTACTCCTGCGCCAATTTACCCAAATCCAAACGGGCCGGACACAATTTCAATTCAACCAGTTTCTGGAGCATTTCGAAACTGACTTTTATGTCCAGCTCGTTACCCACAATCAGGCGCGCTAAACGATGGCCCTTGACAATATCGATTGTCGTAGCGGGCACCATTTTACGCCCAAACATACGCAAAACTAATCCGCGCTGACGATACAAACGCCCAAGTATTGGAATCATTTGCTCAGCCAAAGTAATTTTTTCGTTCCAAATATCCAGATGAGAATCGATAACGTCACGCACGTCGCTGGTCTCCATATAAGTTACTACTCAATAACTGTTTTTGAGGGGGCGGGCATGATACCAAAATCGGTTTCAAAATGTTCATCACAAACCCATAAGATTTTAATGATCACAACAACCCCTATGCCAAAAGAAAGCTGACTAAGTAGTCTACGCGTGTTACAAAAGATCTTTAATTTAAGTGATTCCCAAGGTCAACAATGAAACGTATGCGCACTTATTTCCAATTGTTTTTTTTCAGCCTATTGGCATTCACTGTAGGTTGTTCCCGAACGGGAGATGACGTGGTCGTTAACCCTGGCTTACGAGCATCGGTTTTGATTTCTGCCGCGGATCTCGCGCAACAATTGAACAACCCGAACTATCAAATTATCGACATTGCGCAAATTCCAGAGGAATATGCCGAGGGGCACATTGCAGGTGCGCTTTTCGTCGACTGGCGAATGGATATTACAGATCCTGCGGTACCCGATCTGTTTAACCTGCCCCCACAAGCAATGTACGAAGGCTTGATGGATCGATTGGGTGTTACACCCGACACCACGGTTGTTCTATACGACAATTTCAACAGCCGCTTCGCCACCAGAGTGTTTTGGACCATGCGCTATTACGGACATAACACGATTAAAATTTTGGACGGCGGGCGCGGCGCATGGCTTGCAGCCGGATTCGATATAAGCACTGAAGCTCCAGTCGTTGAACCCAGTGACTATCGCGTTTCTACCATCAATGCCGAATTACTGGCCGAAATGCCATTCATCAAATCTCAGCTGACGGCCGATGGATTCAAACTCCTCGATGGTCGACCACACGCGCAATACACCGGGGAAGCACCCGGCAAGGTTTACCACACCGGCACTGAACACGCAGCACGCGGTCACATATATGGCGCGCAAAACGTGCCATGGAGTACAAACTTTAACGAGGACGGTACCTTCAAAAGTAACCAAGAGTTACTCGAACTTTATACCCCTCATGGGCTAACTCCCGACAAGACTATCGTGACTTACTGCAATGAAGGTCTGCACGCTTCCCCACCATGGTTTGTAATGCATGAGTTACTCGGTTACGCAGACGTGAAATTGTATGACAGCTCGATGGGTGAGTGGGCTAATCAGGCTGAGCCGAACTTAATCCTCGGCGAGCACTGTATGTAAAAACTTTTTTATTGTGGTACGAGATATGTTTTGTCAACTACCAGAATAACTCGCCGTAAACCCATCCATGGGGGCTCGACGCCAGCTCCCTGCTGGCGACGGTTATTCTGGTAGTTGGCAAAACACCAAACCCTGCAATACCCACTCTCACAAAGATCTTTAAAAACTATTCTTCAGCCGATAACAAATCTTCCATGCGCTGCACTATCTGGTCGGCCTTGTAATCTGACAACTTGAATTCCCACCCCTCGGTCGCTTTTCTCAAAGCCTCTATCTCGGTGGCTGACAAAACGGTCGTTTGCCCTTCTGTCGATGCTAACTGAATTCTGAACCAATTCGCAGCGTCCTCGTTATCATCTTCTTTGTTTGCCAAAACCCGACTAAATACAACGCGAACGCTATCGCTCAACTGAAAGGTTGTAACGGCATCGGCTTCACTATTCGACGCAGGACGGACTTGATCAAAATCAAGATTAAACAGCGCTGTACCGAAGGAATTGACGATAGCTGAATATTTGAGCTCGCGACCCTCAGGCACATCATCTGTTTGATACGCACCGTCCTCTCCACGAACTACAGTTATTGATTCCCCGTCACTGTGCTCGATACTGACTTCCAGAACATCGGTCTCCATGATATTAACTAACTCCGAAGCTAACCAATTCCGGACATCCAAACTGAAATCAAGGTCAGCATCAATTAACCATGCAGTCGGTTGATCTGCCACTCTTGCATAGCGGTATTCACCCTGCGCATTGCCAAATAATATGCGGTTGTTCTGATTCGACCAGAACAAACCCACCTCTACGCTTGCTCCGTCAGCGACAATATCCTCAACTCCCAGGCGTGGATAGTACTCAGGCTTTGCGGTTTTCTCTTCAACGGTCTGCGCAGCGGCTATCGTTCTTAAAAAAACGGTGAGCCGATCAACATCCACAAAATAGTTTTGCGCTTGTTCCAACAGCCATTCACCATTCGTGTGACGCCGCATTACCAGCTGATCGGTATGATTACGTATTTCGACACGGTTGATATCGTCCAGGTTGGTGCCCATGTCGGGTACAAATAATTGGTTTGTTGTTTCGGTCTCGTTATTTTCCAGAACCAGAACAACGGCCAACATCACCAAAATAGCGACAGACAAGCTGATCAAAGTCGTTTTATTCATCTATATCTCCTCGCCTAATTCCTTCCAACTATTTTCGCGCGCGCGCTGACCGATTTCCGAACCGTGAAAACACGCCAAAAAACAGAATTAATAAAGGCACCAAACCAATGTTTACGACCTTCAACAAACTCCCCAATTGCTCGATGTCCTGGGCCAAACTCCGTCGCACCCTACGCAGTTCTGTTCGAATCCGGGCGCGTTCTTCCAAAAATCGATCTAATTCAGCTTCTTGTTGCGGGCTGAACGATATCTTGTCGCTGTCGTCCTGACGACTACTTTGCAGCTGGCCAAGGCGGCTCTCCAAATCTGAAAGCTCGGATTGTAAGCTCTGCTCAGTCTCGCGATACTGCGCCTCAGCCGACAATCGCATGCCCTCGACCAGACTGAATGGCCGATTCGTCGTACCCCGACTCCTAACACTGATTAAGTCTGCAGAACCCGTCAGATTGTCCAGGGCATTTATTACAAAATTGCCGTTGTCAGCAAATGCAGAAGGAAGTCGTTGACCAAAAAAGTTCTGTACCTGAACCCACAGTCGGTCACTCAATAAGTCCACATCGGCAACTAGCACCATTTGAGTTGCCGTGATCGACTCCGATATATGTTCACTCGTTTCTTCTGGCGCAATAGCGGGTTCCGCTTCACCAGAATCTATAGTCACAGAATCGTCAGCCTCGGCGTCAACACTATTAGCCGCTGGCCGACCGTCTGGAAATGCGGTCTTAATCGAGCCAGATAAGCGTGCCGCTATCACTTTGGTCGATCCCTGCCCCTTAAACTGTTCGAATAAAGCTTGCGGATCTTGTGTGAACTGCAACATAAAGCTATCGACAGACTCTGCCTGTGCGCTAGAGCTGATTAGTGGCTGAAGGGTCAATGAGCTATCTTCGCTTACACTAAAATAACCGACCATCGACAGGTTTACCGTCTCAAGATCAGCGGTGATAACGTCTGTTGGATCAATCGCTTCGGAAGACGCACCGATAATACCTGGGTGCCTAACGGGTTGACCGTTAGGGCCACTTGACACAGGCAGGGCAAACAGTGGATCCAGCATTACCTGGTCGGTCGCGAACTCCACACCCCAGGTTTCAAACAAACTCCCCAAGGTCGAGCTTCCGGGTTGAGGGGGCATGCCCTGCCCCATGGGAGGGCCAGGTGCGGCTTCCGCCAACGGGTCGACGAATATCAGCGCCTTGCCACCCGCCAATAGATACTGATCAATATTGTAAAGAGTCGCTTCGCTCAATTCGGCAGGATGAATGATCCACAGCAAACTCATATCAGCGTCGAACGAACCTGCGTTTTGATCCACAACTTCAACATTGAATAAACTCTGCGCTTGCTCAACGACCATCCAGGGCGAGCTTGGCTGTCCCGTACGCGGGTCCAGGCCCCCCGCAACCTCGGTACCGCTAAGCAAACCAATTTTAATCCGTTCGGGCGTCGCCAATGTAGAAACCAGCTTCGCTAAATCGTACTCAATAAACGACTCTCTATCTGGCGCAAAAAAAGGAATGCTCTGTTCGTCACCGATCGTATTGGTGCCGACCAGTCCGAGATACAGCGGATCTGCGCCAATACCGGTAGAAACTCCCTGCAACCCATATTGTGCTGCTCGATCTTCTTCTTCCGAAAACGGCACCGGATCAACCTCGGTCAACCGTAACTTACCATCGCTAAGGCTTTCGAACTCACGCAGCATTTCACGCACCCGCCGTGCGTAACCTCGTAAACTTTGAATATCTTCGCTCGCCTGGTCTGAGAAAAACAAATATAGATTTATCGGCTCATCGATATTTGCCAACACATTCTCGGTACCCTCTGACAATGTATAGAGCTTGTTCTCGGTAAGATCAATTTTCCAACCAGCGAACAATAAATTGCCAAGCATCACCGCTATAACAAAACCAACGGCAAGCAAAGCAAGGATTGCCCCACCCATCTTGCCTGCTATACCAGCAGCTAACGTTTCGGACTTATTATTACTCATATCTATGTACTCTATACTCTTATTAATATACTGGGGGCCCAACCCTAATCAGCCTGCTTCATTTGTAAGACTATAGTGTTGGCATATAAAAACGCGCCTATTAACAACGCGAAATAAAGAATGTCTCGAAAATCAATCACGCCTCGACTAATGCTGGCGAAATGGGTCATAAAACTAAGTGCCGCAATGCCGTCAACAAATACTTGAGGAGCCCACCCTGAGAACAAGTTTAATACCAGCGGTAATCCAGCAAGCAAAAACCCAAAACACACTACGATGGTGATAATAAAAGCGATAACCTGATTTCGCGTGAGTGCTGACAAGCAAGCGCCGATAGCCAAAAACCCTCCGGCCATCAACAAACTGCCCAGATATCCCGCCAGTATCGCGCCGTTATCAGGCTCACCTAGAATGTTGACAGTTAGCCAAATCGGGAAACTAAGCGTCAGAGCCAAGGCTGTGAATGCCCATGCAGCTAGAAACTTCCCTAATACGGCTTGCCACGGAGTAATGGGTAACGTCATCAAAAATTCAATGGTGCCCGACTTGCGCTCCTCGGCCCAAAGTCGCATCGTCAGCGAAGGCACGAGAAACAAATACAACCACGGTAGATAGTCAAAAAATGGCCGCAGATCCGCCTGCCCCCGCTCATAAAAACCACCTATCTCAAAAGTGAAGGTGCCGGCTAGAACCAGGAATATGATCAAAAACACATACGCCACTGGCGTGGCAAAATAGCCCATAAATTCTCGATCAAAAATAGCTTTGATTACACTCATGCGGCTTTGCCCCCGGTTATCTCGCGAAACACGTCGTCCAATCGGCCAGTGCTCGACTCTGCAACTAACTCAGCAGGCGTCGCATCGCGCAAAATCTTACCTTCAGCGATAATCAAAACCCGACTGCAAACGGCCTCAACCTCGTCGAGCAAATGAGTCGAAATCAATATCAGCTTGTTAGCCGACATCGATTTGATTAATTCCCGAACTTCGTACTTTTGATTCGGATCCAAACCATCAGTGGGTTCATCCAGTATCAATATGCCGGGATCATGCAAGATTGCCTGGGCAAGCGCTACTCGTCGTTTAAAGCCTTTGGATAAAGTGTCTATACTCTGATCAAGCACCGGCTCCAAATGCAGCGCACTAATCACCTGGGCCATACGCGTTTGCAGAACATCACCCTGCAGTTCGCGCACCTTCGCCACGAAATTTAGCTGCGCGCGCGGCGTCATGTCTGAATAGCTCGGCGCGCCTTCAGGCAAGTAACCCATTCGTTTTCTGGCCGCCAAAGAATCTGTCGCCATATCATAGCCGTCGACTACCACCCGCCCGCAACTAGGCGTGATAAAGCCGGTAATCATTTTCATGGTGGTTGATTTGCCAGCGCCATTGGGCCCCAAAAGGCCAATAACTTCGCCGGAAGCGCACTCAAACGATATACCGTCAACCGCGACAATCGAACCGAAATGTTTGCTTAATGCATCGATTTTAATCATGCGTAAAATAAATCCCCGGAGCTTACAAAAGCCCGCTCAACATGGCCCACTTAACATTGAATCTTGCGTCCAGAACAGACGACCTGAATGAAATTATTGTGGCTTCACTACAGGGAATTTTCAAGCCTTGTAAAATGAAAGTTCCTTAAGAAAACCGCAGGACAACCATAGCACTAAACCCGGGTGCTTGGGAAAAATCATACTTGACAACCTTCTTCCACCATTTTTCTCCATCCCAGCTTGTTTTATAATCACGTAATGAAAAAAACATTCTTCACCAATGAACTGTTTAGCTTCCTTACTGAATTGGGTGCCAACAACGACCGCGAATGGTTTAACGACAACAAAATACGCTACATCGAACACGCACGCGAACCGATGCTGAATTTCATTGAAGCTTTGGGGAAACCTCTGCTTAACATTAGTGAACATTATATCGCCGACCCGAAAGTAAATGGTGGGTCCATGTTTCGCATTTATCGCGATACCCGGTTCTCTAAAAACAAAACTCCCTATAAAACACACATAAGCATCCAATTGCGGCATGAGGCAGGCAGAGATGCACACGCACCCGGGTTTTATCTACAATTGAAACCTGGCGGCTGTATGCTCGGCGGTGGAATATATCGCGGCGACAACGTAGCGCTTGGCAAAATTCGCGATCGAATTGTAAATAAAACCGATGAGTGGCTGGCCCTGCAACGCGATGATACTTTCAACCAGACATTTGGCCAGATAGTCGGAGACGGCCTTAAGCGTGTTCCGCGAGGCTTTGATAAAGAGCATCCGTGTGCCGAAGACCTCAAGCGAAAAACACTCTTTATACGCCATGAATTTGATGATGAACTGGCCTTGTCACCCGAATTCCTTGATAAAATCGTACGCTTATTTTCCGATGCGTCACCTTTTATGAAATTCATCACCACCGGTCTTGGGCTAAGATACTGATGTTTCGACTAACACTGCAACTCCTTCTCATAGCCAGTCTCGTTGGTTGCATTAGCACTCCACCAAGCGAAGCTGAATGGCCTGACAATTTGCCCCCTCGCTCGCTATATGAATCTATGTGGACACAAGACCCGTCAAACCAGATGGTGCAGAGCCTGGATAGCTATCTTAGATGGGTGTTGCGTTTCTATCAGGGGTGGCCGGTTTACGACTATGGCTGGCTGGATCTGACTCGCGATGTGCTGACCTCCATTGAAAACCCGGTAAAGCAGGAACTTCTCGCACCTAGATTGGTCGAGCTGGGAAGGGTGATATCTATCGAGTGGTCAAAAGATTCGTCAGATCACTATATTCGCACACCGACGATAAGCATATGGGGTGACGCACTGCGTGAAGCGGTTATCCGTGATGATGTTCAAGCCCTAACCGACAAAATATTTAAAGATATTGACCAGTTAGCCAGTCGGCAACTCGACCTGAAGGACGTTACGTTGAAGCGCTACTACGATATCGAAGAAGAAGATTTTTTTTAGCGCCTTGTAACGTTGTGTCTCTAGCCAGTTTTAAAACAACCTTTTCCACTTTTGAGTCTCGCTTATTCTCAACTTTCTAAATCAATCTCGTTTTAAATAGAAAATCCCAGAGCGATCTTCTTCATAGCAAGCACCATCCCAATCTTCGCAACAAAAATAGTGCGTAACCAACGACTTTCTAGTCAAGGCCGGATTGTTAATAGGCGTCCCTCCGTGTAGCAAGTGTGCATGCCATATAAGCACATCGCCTTTTTTAGCGCTGAATAATACGGGTTCCAAACCACGTTCTTTTAACTGATGTTCAACGTACTCTTCACATTGCTGCTTTTCATCCAACTTGAGATTGTAACGCCCGTGGCTAAATCTATAGGGCGGTATTTTATGGCTACCCGGGTAGTATCGCACCGGTCCCGCATCGAGCTGAACGTCTTCCATAGCGATCCACGACGCGACCATCCGGTTTCGAGTTAGCGGCGGCATAAAAAACGTATCAAAATGATCACTCTGCTGCGAACCGTACTCGAAACTGAGTGAATTACATATCATCGGAGTACCACCCATCATGGGTGATAATACATCTCGCAAACGACTGCCTAACTGATACTCACGCAATCTGTCTGATTCCAAATAGAGATCGTTAAGCTTGTGTGGGGTCTTGCGTATTGCAAGATCAGCATCCGCAAACGAAATTCGCCGCTCATCTTTTGTACCAATATCCCGATCTATCGTGACCTTGTCTGAATAGTTGGCTCGATCTGCCCACGACGATTCAATAAGCCCCTTCAATTCGTCTGCTTCAGCCGCCGAGTAGAACCCCTCCAGCACCAAAAAGCCGCTATCGTCCCATAACTGCAGCTGAGCCTCATCGATGGCATGATTCGGCCTGGGCACATGGTTAGTACGAAAATAACTATTCTCGTTAACCATATTCTGTGCCAAACGGGCGTCCAACGGTATTTGCTCGTCCCCATTTGGCCAAACGATTCGCAACCTTGCGCTATTTACCCAATTTGGATTCTTAGAGACCAGGTCTTCTTGAATGTCAAAAAACGTATTAAATCCGGTACAAAATTCGTTTGGCAAATCGGCTGCCACATCCGGTCTGTTCTCTAGCACCACCGGTAACGAAAAAGTATCCGTCTCTAGCGTTAAGCACAACTTCGATAAATCAAATGCGCGATCAAACGCTAGCCAACCACGAATTTCCAATTCAGGCCTGTGAATCGGTTCGTCCGACTCAAGCCCGTATATATGCTTAAGTAAAAGGGTGCTCGGTGGAACCGTTACTTTTTTAAGTAATCCGAACATGTCTGCCACTTCATAGGCTAACGCGCGCCGCCCTGCGGTAATACGATTAGATATCGACTACTGGCTTCCACGATAACCTGATTGTCGAAGCCATAGAATTAGCACGTCCGTACTCTAAATAACGCCGACCAAAACTAAATCGTAATACCTATGGCCGCTTGGCGTATGAAATGCACCATCCGTCGGCAGTCACGTTTTTACCTGGAAACAAGGCACAAGGGCCAGCAGCTTCTTCAACCTTGCTTAGGTCGGTATAAAGAACGCAATCCTTACAATAAGCACCATCAACGGCCGATACTTCGATGTACTGAAGTGCTTGCGCGGTTGGATCATCTATCGAAACCATAGGCGCTTCTTGAGCAAAGGCAACCCCGTCTTTCATCAATGTAGATATAGGGACAGCCAGTGCACCGGCACCAACTACGGACAAAAACTTTCTACGATCAGTCATTACGCTCTCACTAATTATTAAAGGTTGATACCAACGGGCGCGAATATATCACCCAACAGATTTTGTGCAATAGTTTATGACGATTAAGCAATTGTTTTTATTAATGAAATTGAATCTCATTTGAGATTTATTTGCATTCCAGCGCGCGAGCTGTATAAATCACTCACTTGGGATCGAGGCAAGGAACTTGCCGACCACAAACGATTTACGCTAGCCACCGACGTTGATGTTTACTTCTGTGATCCACACAGCCCTTGGCAACGTGGATCGAATGAGAACACTAATGGTTTGCTTAGACAGTACTTCCCGAAGGGAACAGATCTTTCGATACACTCACCGGCGAAGCTCAACGCAGTGGCCAGACGGCTAAACGAGCGACCGAGAAAAACGTTAGACTATCGAACACCGGCAGAACGATTTAACCAATGTGTTGCATCGACCGGTTGAGATCGCAACCCAAAGCAATGGTATGGACTCCTCCTCCCCTAACCGGCATCTAAGTGCCACACTGGTAATCTAATACCACCAGTCAACGGAAAAGAGGAGCCACCATGAAGCTTAATAGAGTTGGAATAGATTTGGCAAAGAATATTTATCAGTTGCACGGCGTTGATCGTTCGGGCAAGACGCTATGGAAGCGCCGCTTGAAGCGTGATCAATGGCTCAGAGTGTTGCTCGATACCATAGAGCAAGGCTGTGAGATTGGCATGGAAGCCTGTGCGGGTGCGCATCACTGGGCTCGAGAGTTGCAATCTCGAGGTTACACCGTCAAGTTGATTGCACCGCAGTTTGTAAAGCCGTATGTGAAGAGTAATAAGAATGACGCCAAGGATGCCGAGGCAATCTGCGAAGCGATGAGCCGACCGAATATGCGCTTCGTGACCGTCAAGCGTGTCGAACAACAGGACATGCAGGCCACGCACCGCATTCGGGCCGAGCTCATTACGCAGCGCACGGCCAAGGCAAATCAGATCCGTGGGCTGGTAGCCGAGTATGGCTTGGTGGCAGCCAAGCATTTGAGCTCACTTCGTGCCGTGATTCCGTGCTGGTTGGAAGATGCCCAGAACGGCCTGACGGGAGACTTCCGCGCCTTACTGCACGGTGTATGGAACGATCTGCTGGGTTTGGATGAACGAGTGGGTGAGATGGATCAGCTCATCAAGCGACTGGCCGCAAACAATGAAGACTGCGTGCGATTGCAACAACTGCGTGGTGTGGGTCCGATGATATCCACCGCCATGGTCGCCACCATGGGTGATGCCAGGCAGTATCACAAAAGCCGACAGATGGCTGCCGCCATTGGGATCACACCCAGGCAACATAGCTCCGGCGGCAAAGATCGTCTACTAGGTATTAGTAAGCGGGGTGATGTTTATCTGCGAACGTTAATGATCCATGGGGCAAGATCGGTGGTGGCTAGAGCCGGGGGCAAAGATGACCGGCTCAGTCGGTGGATTACCGGCATTGCCACGCGGCGACATCCGAACGTGGCGGCGGTAGCATTGGCCAACAAAACCGCACGCATGGCGTGGGCCATTCTGCGGCATAAAACCAATTATGATCCTGACTTCGCGATGAACTGAGACAGGAAACGAAAGAAACACTTCTAAAACGATTGCTTAAGCAAACTGAAAAATGGCAAACAGGTAAGACCGGCGTCAGCTAAACCCGGGAATGTCCACGTACCATGAGTACGACAAAGCGATTGGGAACTGGCGCGCGAATAAACCATTATGGCCCGGCATCAACGGTTGCCAACTTTAAGAGGCCGGATATACGGTTGCAGTCGTGCCATGTCTGCCAAGTCAGCTTGCTTGCAAACCGGGGGGGAGTCCATATACGGTCATTCACTATAATTAACGACGTTCTCTTCCATCCATTGAACAAAATTTGGATCGAAAGAATTCTTTCGATCTGCCCATATGTGGCGAGAAAGCGCTGAATCAGCGAAAGTTCTCCGCTGTACAGCGCGGACTTGATTCAACTCAGTCGAATTTTCACCCATTTCTCTAAACGTCCACTCAACGAGCAACAATACGGACATTACCGCTCCCAGAAGGCGGCGGTGTTCTGCGCTGCTTAATGCTTCATTATTATGGAATTGGTCCCTTAATTCGGCGAGATCCCCGTGCTCAGCAATAAATTGCCAGGCGTCAACAACGGTAGTGAGGCGATTAAAACGAGCCTCAGCCTCCATCAAGTCATTATTCTGTCTAAGCTCAAGTCCAAGAAAAGCAATGCCGGCAATGATCCCGACGACGCCAAGAACCTCTGCAGTTTCTTTCCAAACCCACTTAGGAATTGCCAATGTTTGTCTCCTCCAAATATTGAGCTGTCGGTATATCCACTAATAGCAAATGTCTGCTAATTGCCCGTTATAGTCCTTCCGACCCTCTCTCTGTAATACTTGATACAGCTGGCAGGTAGCTGCCAGTGAGAGCGGGACATGCACCCGTAGACTACGAATATAATTGCCCAAACACACGATGTTTACCGCTTTAGCTTCGAGTCCACGGGTGCGCTTGAGTTCGATAACGAATACTCAGGGCTTGCCGTCACACCGGCTCACCTATATTGCCTTCGAAGAACTCAGGCATGCATGTCCCTGGTGTTTAACTTATCACTACGGAGGCATTTAATGAAGACAACGAGCAATAAACCCTATACCGCCTTTATTGGCATTGACTGGGCAGATACCCAACACGATATCTGCATTCAGGCTGCTGGCGATGAAGGTCGAGAGTTTTCCCGCATCTCACACAAAGTCGATGCAATCGACGATTGGGCGCAGTCCCTGTATCAACGCTTTGGCGGACCCATTGCAGTCGCATTGGAACTATCCAAAGGCCCCATTGTTTATGCACTGCAAAAATACGACTTCTTCGTGATCTTTCCAGTGAACCCGTCTACCCTGGCAAAATACCGGGAAGCGTTTACCCCCAGCCGTGCCAAAGATGATCCAACCGATGCAGAACTAGCGCTGGACCTGATCCAGCGCCATTCGAATCGTTTCAAACCCTTAAAACCACAAAGCGTTGAGATTCGCACCCTGGTGTCTTTGGTGGAACAGCGGCGGTGTCTGGTGAACGACAGAGTCCGTATCACCAATCGACTGCGAAACACGCTCAAGCAATACTATCCGCAAGCGTTAGAGTGGTTTGACCGCATTGATACGCCATTGTTCTGTGACTTCATCGAACGTTGGCCGACGTTAATTCAAATCAAACGAGCGCGCAAAACCACACTGAAAACATTTTTCCATCAGCACAACATGCGCTTTGCCCACGTCCTTGAAGCACGTCTACAAGCGATTAAGATCGCGACACCGCTGACCCTGGATGAGGCGGTTATCATCCCCCATAAACTGCTGGCGTTGGTACTTACTGAACAACTGCGCGTGACCTTACAAGCCATCCGTCGCTATGACGATGCGATTGCTGAACTGGCTCCCCAGCATCCCGACTATGCTTTATTCAGTCCATTACCTGGGGCAGGCCCTTCACTGGCACCTCGTTTATTAGTGGCCTTTGGTGAGCAGCGTGAACGTTTTGCCAATGCTGCTGAACTTCAGAAGTACTCGGGCATCGCACCAGTAACCGAGCGCAGTGGTAAAAAGCATTGGGTACATTGGCGGTGGCAATGCCCAACCTTTTTGCGTCAGACTTTTATTGAGTGGGCCGCTCAGACCATCAACAAATCGTACTGGGCAGGTGTTTACTATCGGCAACAACGTGACAAAGGTTGCTCTCATCAGGCTGCGGTACGCGCACTGGCGTTTAAATGGATTCGCATCCTTTACCGTTGCTGGCAGACGCATACTCCGTACAACGAAGCGGTCTATCTTAAAGCTCTGGAGCGGCGTGGATCTCCTCTTTTGAATTCACCCGAACTGACCAAAGTAGCTTGACCGAATGACTCAGGGCGTGAAGCGGTCATTCAGCCAATTCGGATGGCGGCGCGAGCCGGTTGAGTTCCTCGAACCAATTCTCAACTACAAGCAATGGCGTCTCGGAAGACCGCGCTTCCTCGACATTGAAATCTTTCATCAACAGGAAACGCTGCCCGTCCGGAGCAACGTCGTAACTTGGTATACTTGTATCAACGCTTTCGGCAAATCTTCCTTCGAATAACTCGATTGGAGTGCCTGCCCTGATGCCAGTGCTGGTATCTATTTGGACCGCCAGAATGGCGTCGCCGTCGCGATAAAACAGTTCTCGCCCCTCCGGGCCCCAAAGCGGCTCGGTACCGCCTTCACTAGAGACCAGCCATTTACCCCCGTTAATATCAGGAAATGGTCGTACATATATCTCCATCCGGCCGGTTTCATTAGAAGCGTATGCCAGCCATTGCCCGTCGTGTGACAGGTCAGAGCCCCACTCAAAGGCATCAGTCGTAATCAAGGTTTGTTTCAACGGCGGCTCTTCATCAAGTGTGATAAGAAGTATGTCAAAGCCACCACGG
>JABJKL010000050.1 GCA_018660405.1 Pseudomonadota bacterium
GTGGCATGGCGAATTGGTTGATGCTCGGGTTTTTTATCGCCTTCGTGGTCAAGCTGCCTGGCTTTCCATTTCACACGTGGTTGCCCGATGCGCACACCCAGGCACCCACCGCAGGCAGTGTCATTCTTGCCGGTATCTTGCTCAAAACGGGCGCCTATGGACTGATACGCTTTACTGTTCCGTTGTTTCCGGATGCCGCTTTGGCATTTGCTCCCGTTGCCATGCTGCTTGGCGTGGCCGGGGTTATTTACGGCGCTGTTTTGGCTTTCGGTCAATCTGATTTCAAGCGTCTGGTAGCTTACAGCAGTGTTAGCCATATGGGCTTTGTGCTGTTGGGCGTGTTCGCATGGAATTCGTTGGCATTGCAAGGCGCTGTCATGCAAATGGTGGCGCATGGTTTTAGTACCGCAGCGCTGTTTATGATTGCAGGCGCATTACAGCAGCGGCTGCACACGCGGGATATGGATAAAATGGGGGGCTTATGGCACAACATGCCGCGTATGGGCGCAGTCGCGTTGTTCTTTGCGCTGGCTTCATTGGGAATGCCAGGCCTGGGTAACTTTGTGGCTGAATTTCTTGTGCTGCTGGGGTTGTTTGCGGTCAACCCGTGGATGACAGCAGTGGCCGCGCTGGGTCTGATCACAGCAGCTATTTATTCGCTCGTCATGATGCAGAAGTCTTTTTACGGCAAACCCGATACAAAACTGGTTTTAGAGGATTTCGGTTTCCTGGAGATGACCGCCATGGCAGTGATGATTATCGCGCTTGTGTGGTTGGGGCTTTATCCGCAACCAGTATTGGACATGGTTCAACCGGTGCTGGATAGTCTTGGGCAGGTTTCCGGAGGGTTACAGTAATGGAGCTTGGAATTCAGGCATTAGCCGCCCCTCTTGTACTAAGCATTGCCGCACTGTTAGTGATGATGCAAATTGCCTTCTGGCGCCACACATTGGTCTCTTGGGTGATTAGCTGTGGCGCGTTAGTGCTGGCTATGCTGGCCATCATTCCGATGGCAGAAATCGTGCCGCAGTCAATTACTGTATTGTTGGTATCGGATCAATACAGTTTGTTTTTTAGTCTGTTGATTCTGTTTACTACATTGATTACAGCCTTACTTGCGAAGGGCTATCTGCATGATCGTGCGGGAGAGAACGAAGAATTTTACTTATTGCTGATATTGTCGGCATTAGGTGCACTCATTCTGGTGTCGGCGACTCATCTGGTTTCCTTTTTTCTTGGCCTGGAATTGCTTGGCGTTGCTTTATATGCACTGATTGCTTATCCGGAACGTGGTCATCTGTCTTTGGAGGCGGCGATAAAATATCTGGTGCTTTCAGGTGCGGCGTCGGCGATATTACTGTTCGGCTTCGCCATGATTTACGCGGCGCTGGGGACACTTTCATTTGCTGGAATCGGCCAACAACTAGCGCAACTATCAACACAACCGCTACAAGCAGATACGCAACTGCTGATTATGATGGGAACCGCAATGGTGTTTACCGGAGTCGGCTTTAAATTATCGCTCGTACCCTTTCATATGTGGACGCCCGATGTTTATCAGGGTGCACCCTCACCGGTCACCGGGTTTTTAGCGACAGTATCAAAAGGTGCGATATTTGCGGCATTGATGCGCTTATTCATCGATGCGCAACTTTATCAATATCAGGGGCTGATGGTCGGCTTGTCGGTGCTCGCGGTGGCGTCCATGTTGGTCGGAAATTTGTTGGCACTAAAACAAAGTAATCTCAAACGACTGCTCGCGTACTCCTCAATCGCCCATCTTGGTTATTTATTTATTACGTTGATAGTTTATGGTGTGCTACAACAGCCAGCCTTGGCAGTAGAAGCCGCCGGTTTTTACCTAACCGCTTATATCATTACGTCACTAGCCGCTTTTTCTCTTTTGAGCATCATTTCGAGTAATACGAACGGCGTTGAAGTGGATGATATCAGCCAGATTCGGGGTTTGTTTTGGCGCCAACCATTATTGGCGTTGATGTTGACTATCGCAATGTTGTCTTTGGCAGGTATTCCACTAACGGTGGGATTTATCGGAAAATTTTACCTGTTTACCGCTGGAATACAGGGTGCCTTATGGCTATTGTTAGCGGCGCTGGTGATCGGTAGTGGTATAGGGATTTACTATTACTTGCGCGTCGTATTTGCAATGTCTATGAACGAGGGTGACGTTAAATCGAATTCGTCAGAGCAGATGCGTTTCTCCTGGATTGCAAAGATCGTTGTATGCTTGCTGATCTTTATGATGTTGTATCTGGGTGTATTGCCCCAGTCATTGATGCAGCATTTGGGTGGACTAGTTTAGAAACACTACACTAGCTTTATAAGAGCTTTACATGGATGTATAGCGTCCACTAGCGGGGCGTTATATAACAGCCCCAAGTTATGTATATGGCGGATAGAATAGTCAGATTAAAGCACCGAAGGGTTTAATTATTGTAGCGTCCGCGGAGCAGGTATTCGTGTAAAAACGCGGTGATGGTTTGATGACCTAATACGTTCTGATGCCATGGGTCAAACCAGTCTGAACGTTGTCGGCGAATATCTTCAGGCTCGATATTATTGGTTTGGTAGTAGGCAAGTAAATTTGCTGTGCGCAAACCGACAGTCGTAGATAATTCATTTAAATCATGATGCAAACCCGCTAAAGAATAATCCTGGAAGCTCAGACTCTCTTCAAAAATTGGATGCACCATAAATACTGTAGGTATCTGGTTACGTTGCACTAACCCACCAATGCTCTGTATGTTTTTTATGACTTCATTTTTCTGTGAACAATGTAAAAAGCTGTGATAATCAGCCTGACACGCGAATGTGCCTCCGGTTTGAAACAGAAGCCTTGTGCCGAAAATAAACCCCTCGCGAAGGTAAGACCAGGCAAGCTTCAGGTAAAATATGACGTAGGAAGTTGGATGGTGGTGATATCGGCCTAACTCAGCATTTGGATTGTTATAAACGGGATGTGCCGGGTCGTTTAGAACATAACTCCAGATAATCAGATCCGGGCCATAGGTAAATGCTTCGTTCTCTAGCAAAACAAGTTGCTGAGAGGTTGAATATCCGCTTCTGGATAGATTAATAACTTCTGTCTTTTTCCCGAAGCGTGAGTCTGCATTCATGAGGTTTTCGAGCTGGTTGGGGAAGGCATCTTCGATTGTTACGCCGTGTCTGGCACCTTGTGCCACACTGTCTCCGATGACGACAATGCGGAACGTGTTGGCCGGTTTTTCCAAGCTGTTTTCATAGTCATAATATCCCTTGGAATTTGTCCCGCACTGGGTACTTGCAACGAAGCTGTAAACCAGGTTATCTATGTCAGAGGGCTCTGTGCACAATTGGCGATTATTGTGACTCGATTGGTATTGGCGCTCAAAATACACTTCAACAAACGCTACCAATAGAAGTAGTGTGAGTACGGAATATTTGAATGCGCCACGGCGCGAAGCGGGTAGTACCGACATGCGTAATCTACTGTACTCCTCCAATTTAATATTGCTGCATTCAGCGAGACGAAAAGCGTTGGCTCCGTAGTTCTTGCGTACGCCTACTTTATTCCACTGCTGCTGACAATAAAAGTGTCCCCCGGCAAGTAGACAGGCCGGTGCGGAGTTATTTTAGTTTGCTGGAAGCCCCTCTTTACAGCGTGTGCTGAGAATAAAATGGGGGTGATCCGTATTACATTTACGGGCCCTATTCCGTGAGCCTGGTAGCTGCCGCCACCGTATTTTTCATCAGCATGGCAACGGTCATTGGCCCAACGCCACCGGGTACGGGTGAGATGGCTTCAGCGACTTGTGACACGCTGTCGAAATCGACATCGCCCGTAAGCCGATAACCTCGCGCACGTGTGTCATCGTCTACCCGATTAATGCCCACATCAATGACCAGTGCGCCCGGCTTAACCATATCGGCGGTTACAAAATCAGCTACACCGATGGCAGCGATAAGTATATCGGCCTGTTTGGTGTGGACCGCCAGATCAGGTGTTCCGCTATGGCAGCAGGTTACGGTGCAGTTTGCGTTTTCAGCTTTCTGAACCAGAATGTTCATCATTGGCTTTCCGACAATATTGCTACGGCCAATAATCACCGCGTGCTTGCCGGATGTTGTGAAGCCGGAACGACTGATTAATTCGGGAATACCGGCAGGCGTGCAGGGGGCCAAACATTCTGAGCCAGCCACCAGACGACCAGTATTTATCGGATGAAAACCATCGACGTCTTTATCAGGATGAACCGCTTCGATAATGCTATTTTCATCAATGTGATCTGGCAGCGGCAATTGCACCAGTATGCCGTGCACCGATGCGTCGTTGTTTAGATCGTTGATGATCGATAACAGTTCGGATTCGGATATATCGCTGTCGGCGGTTCGTTCAATCGACTCAATGCCGCATTCCGCACAAGCTTTGATTTTGCTACCTACGTAGGCGGCCGAAGCCGGATTATTGCCGATCAGTACAACGGCAAGCGCAGGGGTAGTACCTGCGTCGATCAGTTGCTGAGCCGCGCTTGCAGCTTCTGCGCGTATTTCGGCGGCGATGGCTTTGCCATCAAGTATCGTTGCACTCATATTTCTGAGATCGGGGTTTCGTCTTCGTCTTGATCATAAGGGTAAACCCGTTTGGCAAATATAAGTCCTACTTCAAATAGAAACCATACCGGTAAAGCGAGAAAGGTTTGTGAAAATATATCGGGTGGGGTCATCAACATACCGACGATAAAAGCGGCGACGACTACATAAGCCCGTTTTTGGGCCATGGCCTCGGGTGACACGATGCCCAGTTTGGCTAATAAAACGGTCGCTACCGGCACTTCGAAGGCAACACCAAAGGCCAGGAACAGTTTGAGTGCAAAGCCCATATACGAGTTGATATCGGTCATTACCGCGACGCCTTCTGGCGCGGTCGCAGTAAAAAAGCCAAAAATAATCGGGAAAACGACGTAGTAAGCAAACAGCACTCCCAGGTAGAAAAGAAGCGTGCTGCTTAACAATAAAGGGAAAACAATACGCTTTTCGTTTTTGTACAGGCCAGGTGCTACGAAGGCCCATATTTGATAGAGCAATACCGGTACGGCAATGCCGACAGCTAAAGCACCGGTTAATTTGAACGGTACGAAGAACGGGCCGTGTGGCTCGGTGGAGATCATGCTTGTGCCTTCGGGCAATATCGATGTGAGCGGTGCCGAAAACCACTCATAAAGCGCGTTTGAGCCAGGATAAATAATCAACACGATAAAAATAACGAATACCGAACCCAGGCCAATTACCAGGCGATTACGCAGTTCAACCAGGTGCGAGATGAAGCTTTGTTCGGGCATTTCTTCCTGTACTTGTTCCTGAGATTCAGGAGCGGGTGTTTGGTCGGTGGTCATGCGTCTTTTTCAGTCTTGCTTGTTGCTGTGTCTTTCTGCTTCTTTTTAGTTGGCTTTTTTTCTTTCGCCGCTTTTATTTCAGCCGGGTTTTTAGTTGGCTTTCCAGTTGACCCAGCCGGCTTTAATTTATGATCTTCAATATCGATCTTTTCAGACATCTGCTTGCTTATGTCTGCGCTCATGGAAGTGACTTCTTTACCCAGTGATTCAATGTTTTGTTTGGTTTTTTTGAGTTGCTCGGTCGGCAGTGCGTTTAGCTCCTGACGCATTTCGTTGCGCAACTGGTTCACTGTGCGCCGTGCACGCGTTGTCCAATAGCCGATCTGCTTGGCAACTTCTGGCATACGCTCAGGGCCAAGCACCAATAACAGTACAATACCAATGATGCACAGTTCCCAGAAGCCTATGTCAAACATATTGAAAGCCAAACATATTGAAACCTCTTCCCTGGGTTAATACGACAAGGTTAAATACGACAAGATAGAGAGTAATCCGAAGACTAGGATTTTTCTTCTGTTTCCGTTTTTTCCGCTATTGTTACTTCAGCTTCGTCTGCAGTTTTCTCACTAATCGCGTCTGCTTCCGCCTCATCATCTGCGTCGTTTTTGCCTTCGTTCATGGCACCTTTAAAGCCTTTTATGGCACCGCCCAGATCGCCACCGATGTTGCGTAATTTTTTGGTACCAAATATCAGTGCCACAATGACCAAAACTATTAGCAATTGCCAAATTGAAATTCCACCTACACCCATTGTTTTCTCCAGACCTTAACGGTCTTTTTGCCAGTTCACGTTTAAGGATAGCGCTTTTATCATTATCCCAAGCTTAATTAGCTGCAAAAATTAATTATATCTGCCCTTATCTATCCCGGGTTTGTACGGGAAGCTTTTTCCGAGTGCCCCGATACGCCAAACCGTTTTTCCAGCTCCGTAAGTACATCTTCGGGGGATAGCCCTTGATGCGCTAATAATACCAGTGTGTGGAACCATAGATCAGCAATTTCGTGCACTATATCGTGGTTATTGCCATCTTTGGCGGCCATGATCGTTTCAGCTGATTCCTCTCCGATTTTCTTGAGAATCTTATTCAGCCCACCAGCGTATAGGGAAGCGACGTAAGAATCTTCCGGAGATTCGGCTTTGCGTGACTCCAAAATGTCGGCTAATTTTTGTAAGGTATCTTGCATGATATTCAAGAGGTTATGCCGTAAGAGGATAAAATAACAATTGCGCAGCGGCCTCACTATTATAGACGAACCTCGATACCCGCTTCTGCCATTCTTTGCTTGGCTTCTTGCACGGTATGATCACCAAAATGGAAAATGCTGGCAGCCAATACAGCGTCGGCTTTACCCAGTTCGATGCCGTCTATGAGATGTTGCAGGTTGCCGACTCCGCCTGAAGCGATTAAGGGTACTGGCACAGTCTCTGAAACTGTTCGATTAAGCACATGGTCGAAGCCATCTCGTGTTCCATCGCGGTCCATGCTGGTTAATAATATCTCGCCGGCGCCATAGTCGGCCATGCGTTGGCACCATTCAATCGTATCAATACCGGTTTGTTTGCGGCCACCGTGGGTAAAAATTTCCCATTTTGAATGGTCACCAAAATCAGTTTGTTTAGCATCAACCGCGACCACGATGCATTGCGAGCCAAAATGATCACTGGCTTGTTTTACGAATTTCGGGTTAAACACAGCAGCAGTATTAATGGCGATTTTGTCTGCGCCAGCATTGAGCAAGCGGTTAATATCGGCGAGTTCGCGAATGCCACCTCCTACTGTTAGCGGAATGAAGACTTCTGCCGCGACTTGTGAAACCACTTCGACCATGGTTGCCCGGTCATCGGAACTTGCGGTGATATCCAGAAAAGTAATTTCGTCCGCGCCTTGTTCGTCGTATCTGCGTGCTGTTTCTACCGGGTCACCGGCATCGCGGATATCGACAAATTTTACGCCCTTAACGACCCGACCTGCATCGACATCCAGACAGGGAATGACACGTTTGGCTAAGCCCATGGAGTTCCTTTAACCAGTCGTCTTAAATTATGCGTGTTTCTATTGCTCAACCTTCTGGTTGCCGGTGAGCAGACGCTGGCCTTCGGCAAAATCGAGTGTGCCTTCATAAATAGCTCGCCCGGTAATCACCCCGGTTACGCCGGATTCTTCGAGAGCCTTTAATTTTTTTAGATCGTCGAGATTGGTGACCCCACCCGATGCGATAACCGGGATGCGAACGGACTCAGCCAGCTTTTTGGTCAGTTCGATATTCGCGCCTTGCATCATGCCATCCTTGGAGATATCGGTATAAATAATTGCGTGCACTCCATCATGTTCAAAATGTTGGGCCAGATCGATCAAATCGTGCTTGGATAGTTTGGACCAGCCTTCTACCGCCAGTTTGCCGTTTTCAGCGTCTAGCCCAACGATAATATGACGCGGATACTCGAGCGCCA
>JABJKL010000118.1 GCA_018660405.1 Pseudomonadota bacterium
CGGGTAAAGAACTAGTTAGTGCCACATGCGTGGCATGTCATGAGATTGAACTGATTTCAGCCTCAGCTGGCTATACCCATGAGCAATGGCGTTACTTGACATCAAAAATGATTGATCTGCCAGACCCTTTAGCGGCAGACGTTCTTCAGTATCTAGCCACAAACTTCCCGCATAGCGATGACCTCCAACCGACACTGGTAGACGGTGATTTTGAGATCAACTTCCAGGAGTGGCACGTACCGACGCTCGGACAACGCCCTCGCGACCCCCTGATGACGCCTGACGGCATGATCTGGTGGACTGGAATGTTTGGCAGCCTGGTGGGCCGACTAGACCCCGAAACCGGCGAAATGACCGAGTTCAAGCTGGACCCAACCGCGCGACCACACAGCATTATTAACGATGCGGCTGGCAATATCTGGTACACCGGTAACAGCAACGGCACGATGGGTAAACTGGATCCTGAAACCGGCGAGATTACCGTATACCCAATGCCAGACCCTGCAGCGAAGGATCCGCATACACCGCTTGTCGCGCAAAATGGCGATGTTTGGTTCACTCTTCAAAACAGTAATATGCTCGGCCGCCTGGTTCCCGATAGCGGTGATATTCGATTGATGAAAATGCCCGAGCGTACCCGACCTTATGGAATCAAGGAAGACTCCAAAGGCACGATATGGATTGCCTTTCGTGGCCGCAACGCGGTTGCCAGCATAAACCCCGAGACCTGGGAAATTACAGAATATGAAACACCAAACCCTGATCCGGCATCCCACCCTGGCGGATATTACATCCGTCGTTTGGCAATCGACAGCCAGGACAACATTTGGTATGTGGATTCCGGACGCGGTTATATAGGACGTCTCAACCCAGGCACCGGTGAGATCAAGGAATGGCCATCGCCCAGTGGACCGAAATCTCACCCCTATGCGATTGAAGTTATCGATGACATTGTTTGGTACAACGAATCGGACCAACGACCAGACGCACTGGTTCGCTTCGATCCGAAAACCGAGACATTTCAAAGTTGGGCGATACCGTCAGGTATTGGAATTATTCGAAATATGACAAAGACACCGAATGGCAACCTCGTCATCCACCAGAGTAGTACCAATACGGTGGGTCTGGTAACCATACCGAAAAGTGATCACTAGCGCCCTTTCAATATAATAATGTCGCGAAATTGTACAAACTGAAACGGGTCGCTTGTGTCTATTTTTCAATGAATAAGGGAACTGCGACATGAAAGTTGAAAGACTATTAAAACTAAAAGGAAACGAAATATTCAGCATAGAGCCTGAAGCCACCGTGTTTGAAGCCATTCAGGAAATGGATAAGAAGAATGTCGGTGCTCTGCTGGTAGTGCAGAAGGAGAAAGTCGCCGGAATAATATCCGAGAGAGATTACATGCGTAAAGTAATCCTTAAAAACAGGTCTTCCAAAGACACTACGGTCGCTGAAGTGATGACCCGGGATGTGTGTTACGTAACTCTAAACGAGCTAGTAAACGAATGTATGGCGTTAATGACCGAAAAACGTTTTCGCCATTTACCGGTCATCGAAGACGGAAAAGTGTTGGGAATAATCAGCCTTGGAGACGTGGTTAAAACCATCATTGACGAACAGGATCATGAAATTCAAAACTATGAAAGGTATGTCCGCGGCTGGAACTGATCTATACCGGTAAGCGCGCTTTTATTCACGACTAACTGAGCGCAATGTACGTCAGCTGATTTTACTGAAGGCACCATCACTTAAACACCCATAGCAGCGCTCAATTTTACCAGGGCCTTCTCTTACAGTAGCTCACTGCATCTGAGATTTGTACACGCTCCTGATATGCTCCAGTTTATTCAATATTTCAGCAGCCTCTTCCTCTAGACCCATTTCTTTAGCCAGCTTATTCGCTTGATTGAGTATCTCTTTAACCTCCCCAAAGTATGCTCCGGCGGCAGTTGGACCACCGGCTTCATACATCTCCTCATATATCTCCTCTGCTCTTGCCTTGAGCTTGTCCAAATAATTCCTGCTCTCAATATCCATTTATTTATCAATAGCTTATAATATTTTTATACTGTTCCAAGTGCAATTCGAGCTGCTTCTGATCGCCTCTAATCACAAGCTCCAGAAAGTTCTTAAAGCCGTTATTGCGCCCAAACTCATCATTTATAGATGGCGGGTTTTGGGTGCTGTTCACTGTACAAAATCTTTTTTCAGGTTTTCAAATTCATCAATGCTCAACGGACGATTGCCTGCATAAAAATAGCTATCCTGCCATTCCGATGTTCCGTAGATCAGCAAGGTATGTTGTTGCCCTTTTTTCTGGCATATAAACCATTTGCTAATATCGCCCTCCAAATCTGCATCAAAATAGTTAAGGTCACTCCATACGACGTGTGCCATTCGTGAAACGGGATATAGCGGAAGCCCTCCTGAGCCTTTTCCAATTTTTTCAGTTATTTTCCGGAACGGGATCAGGCTCTGGACATTAATCAACAGCCAACACAATTTTTTAGTCTTTTTTATTATTTCAACAGGCTTGCATTTAACAATGCAGGATAGTTCAAGTTCATTGGGGTGATCCTCCCATCCATTAATTGCGGAGTTCCATGGTTGAAATAGTGCCCAGAAATCTTCAGAACTTTCTAGTCTGAAAGGATAATTGACCTGCAAGGTGTAGTGCTCCCCAGCGGTCGGAACCTCAAGCATTCTCAAAGCTGAGCTATCTTTTGTAATTGCGCCCTTCGCTATCCAGGCGATGCTTGAATCGTAACCTGCCACGCACGCCCATGCAGGCATGTCTTTGTAGGGATCGGACCCCGAATCACCAGCATCAATCTCTTCGGACGATTCATTATGAAACTCTATATTAAGTACCATAGTCGCTTTACGCCATAGTCGCTTTATATAGACAGCTTATTTAGCTTCAACATACCTATTATCGGCTGAATGATCAGATTTACACATAAAACAAGCCGTGCGCATACGGTTTAGATCCATCCTGCCTGGGGCTTGCGACAATTGGGTGCCGCACCCTAATCAGTCATCAGTCGCACACGAATTCCCCACCATACCCGTAACGCACCCGTACGCACCGTCAGGATTATAGGATCCCATATTCACGATACATCCATGCAGAATAGCACCGCAGGTAAAGCCGCAGCTGTCAGAGTGATGGGCAATGGAGTTCTCATACTTTTGCATCGATTCCTGGACACACACCGTTTTACCCTGCGACGTTGAAAAACATGTTCCCAAATCAGTCGCCAAACCAATGCCCGCCTCGCCGCAGGAAGCGCCTACCGGCCCACCAACCTGGTTCAGTGCGCCATAAACTCCGGCCTGACCATCCAGGATTTCTTCAAAATAAATCGTATTGGGGCCCTGGTAGGTTAGCCTCACGGTCAGTCCAGCCATGCATTTTTCGACACCGAAATTTAGCTGTTCACTATAGGTCGCCTGTGCACCAGACCCGGATATGCGATTCAGGCTTCCCCCACACGGGTATTGTCTATATTCGACCGAACCGGACCGACCATCTGGGGAAATGGTAACAGCGACGACATAGGAACCAATTTCGCTTTCGCTAACCTGACCTTGCCAACTGCCAGATAAAAGCGCGTCGGCATAAGATGCCTGGATCGAAACAAATGCAATAAATACGAATAAAGATAACGATTTAAAATAACCAAAAATTTTGAATTTAATCATGTGTGACTCTCCCTCTACGTAATAACGAAAAATAAAGAAGACCGCTGCAGAGCTACGACCCACACGTTAGAACATTATTACAAGAACCTTCATACATTGTGGCGTGCATACCTGCTGCAGCACGACAATTTTCACTATACGCCTCAACATAGCGATGATCCAATAATCATCTTTCCCGGTACCAGGCCAGTGTGCCATCAGGAGAACAGAACCACGTCGTGAAATGACATACACTTGACCACGAGGGTGCTCGTATCGAACTGGAGTTTACGCTTAAGGCTCCGAACACCTGATTGAGCCCATGATTCGTAGCAGTCCAGTGATGTGCTCGCCGCCTTTGAATATGCGTCATAGTGAGTGCGACCTGGAATCATCCCGTCGGTTTATTCTGAACTAGTGCAATGTCCTAAACTAGGGAGAAGGACTTGAGTGACCCGGATGCTCCAAGTACCATCGGCGAACGCAACCATTAAGATGAAAATCAGTTAGGAGAGAAAACCATGTGGATTCGACGGCTCTGTGTCTTGCTAGCTCTTACAAGTGCTCCGGCATTTGCCCACCATAGTACGTCGGTCAATTTCGATCAGAGTACAACGATTGAGGTCGAGGGCGAGATCACGGAGATAGCCTGGCGCAACCCACATATCCTTTTCACGCTCACGTCGGCCGACGGCGCGAAATGGCAGCTCGCGACGCACTCTCTGAGTATTTTGCGTCGCATGGATGCTGCCGAGTCCTTTATCAATATCGGTGATCATGCCAAAGTTGCCGGTTGGCCAGCGAGGCGAGGTCTCGGTATGTTTGTCAATAACATGCTGCTGCCGAGCGGTGAAGAATTTGTCTTCAAATTCCAGGCCGAGCCGTCCGATTTGCGTTGGTCGGATCGAATGTGGAGTTCTAACGATAATTGGTTCGCTGAAAGCGGTGACGCCTCCGCCGAAGAGCGCGGAATATTTCGAGTTTGGAGTTCAACGCTTGCAGAAGGAGCATTCTTCCTCTGGTTGCCAGAGTATCCCCTGACCGAAGAAGCCAGGGCGGGTAAGGAAGCATTTGATCCGGCAGTCGATGACCCGCTGCTGAACTGCCAACTCAAGGGTATGCCGGCAATTATGAGTAACCCGTATCCATTGGAGTTCCATGATCGCGGGGACATTATCGAGTTGCAGATAGAGGAGTACGACTCTTTGCGTACGATCTATATAAATCCGGAAACCAATTCAGAAACTATACCCGAGCTAACGCCATCCATCATGGGCTACTCCGTAGGTCGATGGGAAGGCGAAACATTGGTAGTTGAGACGACCCATGTCAACTGGGGACACTTCTCGGGGCGGGGCGTCATGTTGAGTGATCAGGCCAGGTTTGTGGAACGATTCATGCCCACGGAAACGGGCGGAAGGCTCAAGTATGAGATCACCATTACCGATACAACGACCTTTACCGAGCCCGTAACAATGACAAAATCCTGGGTCTGGTTACCCGGTAATCGTGTTGAGCCATACGAATGTACGATTTAGTAAAGGGTTAATGATAAGAGCCGCTGGAAACCAGCCACGACCGTATATTCGACTGACCCGATTGATTTTTTATAGTGGTTCGACCTATTCCAGTGTAGTGCCCTAAAGACTCATGTCAGGAAGAATAATGCCATTAGTGGCAACATATTCTTCCCAGGCAACCAGTAATTCGACAAGCTTTTCAGGTTCCTCTACAGAAAGATCATTCGTTTCGCCGGGATCAACCGCTAAATTGTACAAACCCCAATGATCTGCGCGTTCCGTAGGGTGATGGAGCTGATTAGCATCAGGTGATACTGAGGTTAGCCATAAAAGCTTCCAGTCGCCCTTGCGGAGTGCACGATGACCAAAAACTTCCCAGCCAAAGGTAAAATCTTCCCGCCTAACCGTATCGGCACCACCAAACACTAGCGGTACCAAAGACTCGCCTTGTAGCGGCATTAACGGACGACCATTAAACCCACGCTCGGGGTGAGTAACACCAGCCAGTTCCAGAAAGGTAGGCGCAAGATCGACAACCGACGCAAAAGCGTTGTTAATTTCACCCTTTTTACTGAGATCCGGGTGGTGAATAAACGCTGGGCCTCGGGTACCCCCTTCAGAACTGCGTGATTTAAAGTATCGCATTACTCCAACACCGGCCTGAGCCCATGCTGGGCCGTAAGAGACATACGAACCTGGTCGGCCAATATTTTCCAGGCTATTATCATAAGTCCAATGATTTTCGATATCCTCCACACCCGTGAGATCAATAAAATTTTCCCGATCTTCGCCCTCCGCACCGTTATCGGCAATAAACATAATAAAGGTGTTGTCATACTCACCTATCGCCTTTAAATGCTCAATAAGCCGACCCACATTCTTATCGAGCGAATCAACCATGCCAGCATAGATCTCCATTTTTTTCGCTGACATCGCTTTCTCTTCGTCGGACAGAGAATTCCAAGGCGCGACGATTTCCAAACGTGGATAAACTTCTGCCTCTCTGGGAATAACGCCCAAATCCCTTGCTCGGGCAATACGGTTGGCGCGCAAAACTTCGTAACCGTCGTCGTATACACCCTTGTATTTAGCGATATATTCATCCGGTGCCTGCAGTGGCCAATGCGGCGCGGTGAATGCTAAAAATGCAAACCACGGATCGCCTGATTTCATGCCAGCATCTATAGAATCGATGATGTAATCGGTATAGAAATCTGATGAATAGAAATCTTCTGGAAGACGCTCAACCGGCACACCATTTTCAACGTAGTGCGCCAAGGGACGACCTAATGCACGATTTCCTCTGGCATCAGCATAGTGGCTGGCACCCCCTTCCATCAATCCAAACGAGCGGGTAAACCCCCTGGCATCGGGCGTTTGATGAGGCTGTCTGCCCAAATGCCATTTCCCCGCCCAGTAGGTGTTGTATCCGCCCTGCTGAAGCAGTGCCGGAAACGCGACGATATCTTCATTTAGATACGACTCGTAACCTGGCATATCTCTTTGATTGGGTGCCTGATGCATCGCCCCACCGGCATTGTGGTTATCAGTTCCCGAAAGAATGGCGGCGCGCGTTGGTGCACAAACCGCCTGATTATGGAAATCGGTTAGCAGTAAACCATCAATAGCCAGTTGATCCAGATTGCGCGTATCTATTTCACCGCCATAAACGCCCAAATCGGTGTAGCCCAAATCATCCGCGACGATCAGCAATATATTCGGGCGTGATTTCTCCGTAGCGGGCGCTTCTGTACTGGCAAGCTCGTCGGGGGCCTCACTACCACAAGCTGACAGAAACGCGATAGATGTACAAAACAAAACCCAATTAATATAATTTTTACGCATAGTTGATCCCTAATTAAAAAGTTAATCCCCAAAAGCTGCTTATTGGTCGTTTTCAACAAGTTTGTTCACATATTCCACATAGGCTGGATTTAGTCCAGGAACAAGTTCGTTCCACCGGTTCCTGACGTTTGGAACTCGCATCAGAGACCGTAACGGGGCGAAAACGGATTCAAGATCGCTTTCGTCGATAAGACCATTTTCATACTGCCGATAGGCCAGGTCTCCGTGTCTCACGGCTAAATTAACAAAGGAGTTGTACCGTAAGTGGTCGCTTTCACTTTCGAAGCCGTTTTCCGCCTCCCTATTAATCCCCCCTCTTAGCATAAGTTCAGCGAAATCTTTGTTTTCAATCAACAGCGTATTGATAAGGCCAATTTGCTCTATTAGGTCTTGATACGCGGCGGTTTCTATCGCGCGGGTATTTAGCGCTGTTTCCTCAGACTGTTGCTGGATTTGAAATCCGACGAACATCAATGAGGCGACAACCGCAATTGCTGAGAAGATTTCAGCTAAAAGTGCGTATTTTTGTAGTTTTTCTTTCAAACGGATTCACACAATTTTTTTACTGTGAGGTGACCTTAACCGAGCAACGCATTGACGATCAAAAACAGAACGGACGGTGCCAGCAAACAGCCCACACCGGTATAAAAAGTGGCCGTCATCGCACCATAGGGTACAAGCTTTGGATCGGTAGCGGCTAGCCCGGCAGCTACTCCGCTGGTGGTGCCCATGAGCCCGCCAAAAACCATCGCGGATTGCGGGTTATCCAGGCCAATGTATTTGGCCACTACCGGTGTTGTCGTCATTACCAAAATCGATTTAATCAAGCCAGCGGCGACGCTGAGCGCAATAACCTCAGAACTGGCTCCCAAGGCAGTACCCGTCACGGGCCCGACGATATAGGTCGCTGCTCCGGCGCCAATCGTGGTGATATCCACGGGGTCAGTGTAACCGTAGGCGATGGC
>JABJKL010000137.1 GCA_018660405.1 Pseudomonadota bacterium
GAGTTCTCACGATCGAATCTGGTAGTAGACGTATCTCAGTCCAGCTCCCACAAAAGCATAGAGCGCTCCACTCACAAGCATCATGAGCAAGACCGGAGCCATCCCCGACATGCTTTGGATGGGGAAGAGGTTGATAATTAATTTTGGGATAAATATTATCGGGTAAAAAAGATAATAAAAGAACTCGCTCCCGAGTCCCAGAATAGAGATGGGCGCACTCAGGGCTCCAAAAAGAAACCCAAGAACGATAGTTTTCTTACTACTCATTGAGGGAGCGGGGCTATATCTGAAGACAGGTTTATTTACGCCAAAGCCGTTTCAAATAGCGCCAACAAACGAGTCCAGGCGCGTTCCGCCTGGGCCTCGTTATACACCGCCGAATCGGGTGGGCACCAACCGTGCATAGTGCCTTCGTAGACCTCAATTTCTGCCGGTAGGCCCGCTGCTTCATAAGCGGTAGCCAGCGTGACTTTGGCCGCAGGATCTTCTTCATCGTCGTTTTCTGCGACGGCATGCAGCACGTGTGCGTTGGTGTCTGGTATGAGTAGATGTGGGCTGTCGTCCTGATCGGTTGCCAGGCCGCCGCCATGAAACGAAGCGATTGCACCAATACGATTCGGTGATACTGCCGCAGTACGCATGACGATGGGACCGCCCATGCAATAGCCGGTGGTGCCCATTTTACGACCGCTATCAACCGCGTCTTGGTTATCCAGAAAACTCACCAATGCTTCGGCGTCAGTAAAATTGGCTTCCGCGGTTAGTTTTTGCCTCATCGGTAGTACCACTTCTCGTACGGCCGGGTCGCCAAAGGTATCACCCACTTTTACAACAGGTGCTTTTGCATCGCGATAAAATGGATTGACTACCAGTACCGAATAGCCAGATTCCGCCAGACGTTTGCCCATCGCCATGAAAGCCGGGCGCAGGCCAAGAATATCTGGCCAAATCAAAACGCCGGGATGCTTACCCTCCGATGGGCGCACGAAATAACAATCGACAACACCGTCGGGGGTGGTGGCTTCTACATTGGATTCGATAACGTCAACGGCGTTCGCCACCGGCGGTAAAAAGCTCGCTAACCCTACCGCAGCGGACAATTTGCTAAAGTCCCTGCGGTTCAATTTGCCACCGCGGGTTACGTATTTTTTAATATCCTGTTCGGTTCGTTCATCACACATGGTTCATCCTCCAATGGTTCAATTGTTGTCTAGCTTATCAAAACTGCGAACTGAAAGTGAGCTACTGCTTCAATAAGTTTTTGATATCAATACATCGTTGGTCTTCTTGTATGGCCACTCGCAAGACCTTAATAGTACTGAGTGTTGCTCTTTGATTGTTTGTCAGTGCTTGTTGTAAAAGTTCGACACTCTGAAGGGAACAATACCCATGGGTTAATCCGCGCACATAGCCGCGCGATACCTGCTGCTCAGCCTGTTGATCCAATGGCTGAATCGCTCCGAGAGCATCGGCAAGTAATGCCCGTTGTGCTTCCGGTTGGTTACGTTGAAAAAGATGTCGCGTGATCTGGTTTCGTTCGGCCAACTCAAGCGAATTTTCCAGATTTTGACTTTCCAGCAAATAGGCTGCCTTGTCTTCAATGGATGCTGATGCTACTCGCGCCCCCAGGGCGGCTTTCGCACCTTGATCTGAGGGATCTTTTAAGCGTTCCTGTTCTATAAGCTGTGCTGAATTTGGGTAATGATACGAGCCAAGGTGGGTGACCAGGCTCCAGCGGCGATCCTGGTCTATGTCGAGCCCATCGACGGAGGTGGTACCGTTCAATAGTTCGGCCAAACGGTTTAGGCCGGTCTCCGATTGCGTGTTGTATATTAGACTATCAAACCACGATTTTTGCAGGTCGCTAGCTGCATCGGTTTCGCGTACTTGTCGCCAGGCGATTTCTTCATAGCGTTGAATAAATGCGTTTCTTTGGTCGGCAAAGCCATCGCCAGTTAAAGAGTCGTCACCAAATAAGTAGTAATAGCTTATAACGGCATCCAAATTATTGAATACACCCAGCAACAGGCTGGGGTTTTTTTCTTGCGCAATTGTACCCCGTCAGCACTAGTTGGACAGTTTAAGGTGATTGTTTAAGAGAGAGTTTTCGTTCATCGTTAACCCAAGAGGAAACGATGATGACTTATTCTAAATCAACGAAACGCAGTGC
>JABJKL010000082.1 GCA_018660405.1 Pseudomonadota bacterium
AAACTATTCAGGCGTATAAATTTCTGCCCCACCGTCAATAAATTCTTGCGCCTTCTCATCCATCCCGGCTTTCAGCGCCTGCTCTTCAGCAATGCCTTTATTTTTTGCGTATTCCCGCACGTCCTGGGTGATCTTCATGGAACAAAAATGTGGCCCACACATGGAACAGAAGTGCGCGACTTTGGCGGAATCTTTCGGCAAGGTTTGATCGTGATATTCCATCGCACGCTCTGGATCAAGCCCTAAATTAAATTGATCTTCCCAACGGAATTCGAAGCGTGCTTTAGACAGCGCGTTGTCGCGAACTTGCGCTCCAGGATGTCCTTTCGCCAAATCCGCCGCATGAGCCGATATTTTATAGGTAACAATGCCATCGCGAACATCTTCTTTGTTTGGCAAGCCAAGATGCTCTTTGGGCGTTACATAACAAAGCATGGCGGTACCGTACCAACCAATCTGCGCCGCACCGATGGCCGATGTGATGTGATCGTAGCCGGGCGCAATGTCTGTGGTCAGCGGGCCCAGCGTGTAAAATGGTGCCTCAAAACAGTCTTCCAGTTGCTTGTCCATGTTTTCTTTAATCAACTGCATCGGAACATGCCCTGGGCCCTCAATCATTACTTGCACATCGTGCTCCCAAGCGACTTTGGTTAATTCACCCAAAGTTTCGAGTTCGCCAAACTGCGCCTCATCATTGGCATCTGCAATCGAACCTGGACGCAATCCGTCGCCGAGCGAGAACGATACATCGTAAGCCTTCATAATTTCGCAGATATCTTCAAAATGTGTATAGAGAAAATTTTCCTGGTGATGGGCCAAACACCACTTCGCCAAAATCGAGCCCCCACGAGACACAATGCCCGTCACCCGTTTGGCCGTCATCGGAACGTAACGAAGGCGAACCCCGGCGTGGATAGTAAAATAATCCACCCCCTGCTCGGCTTGTTCAATTAGAGTGTCTTTAAATATTTCCCAAGTGAGGTCTTCCGGCTTGCCATCCACTTTTTCCAGCGCCTGATAGATAGGCACTGTACCGATTGGAACCGGCGAGTTGCGTACAATCCACTCACGGGTTTCATGAATGTTCTTGCCGGTAGACAAGTCCATCAACGTATCGCCGCCCCAGCGGGTCGACCAAACCAGTTTTTCAACTTCTTCAGCAATCGATGAAGTAACCGCCGAGTTACCGATATTCGTATTAATTTTGACCAAAAAATTCCGGCCAATAACCATGGGTTCGAGTTCCGGGTGATTAATGTTGGCTGGAATAATTGCTCGCCCACAAGCGATTTCATCGCGAACGAATTCGGCGGTAATTTGCTCGGGAATGCTCGCGCCAAAGTCTTGCCCGGGGTGCTGCCTGAGCAGCTTTTCATAAGCAGGGTCAGACTTCGACTGCTGCAGGCGCATGTCTTCACGTATCGCTACGTATTCCATTTCTGGAGTGATAACGCCCTGTCGCGCATAGTGCATTTGCGACACATTTTTACCCGTTTTCGCTTTTAGTGGATTACGCAAATGCTCAAACCGAAGATGATCAAGGCCTTTATCATTCTGCCTTGCCAAACCAAATTCAGAACTCGGTCCTTCCAGCTGGTCGGTGTCGTTACGCTCTGCAATCCATTGGTCTCTTACCAAAGGCAAACCCGCCGTTAAATCTATTTCTGCGGCAGGATCGGTATAGGGGCCCGATGTGTCATACACCGTTATTGGTGGATTTTTCTCAAATCCAAAGCTGGCTTCTGTATTGCTTTGCAGAACTTCCCGCATGGGAACCTGAATATCCTTTCGCGAGCCTCCAACATAGACTTTTTGTGACCCCGGTATAGGCCGGATAACCTCTTCAGATAATCGCTCGGTTGCTTGATAGAAGTCTGGTTTGATAGCTCGCATATTCGTTTCCGTGGGTTTCCCGCCAAAATAGGACCGGATTCATCAAAAGGTGCCCCAAGGTTAATCGGGCCACAACCGTATGACGTTAGCTGATGCCCAATGGTGAATCAAGTAAATAAGTATTAAACCAGCGCTCCTTCAACATGATATTGCCTAACCAGAGTGAACCAGATGATTCAAGGCAAGACGCAGTCCGCAGAGAATGGCCGAGTCCTCATTCCAGGGCCGCAGCGCCTCAAGGACTACAACGCTGGTTTGGGTCATCTGGATCGCTCCCTTCGGGCGTGCTACGAAGCATTCGTCCACGTTGTTGAGTCTCTTGGCAATGGCTAGCCATTACCTGCGAGCCTCGCCTAGCGGCCAAACGCTTCGCAGCACGCTGATTAGGCAATATCATGTTGAAGGAGCACTAGTTGGACTATTTTTAATTACACCTGTTCGACTATAGCGGCTTATAATTCAGCACACGCGCGAAACAGTATGAAATTTGTATCATCGCTGAAAACCGACAATTGAACCAAGGCAAAAAAATGCCCAACAAATATAACGTTGTACTTATAAGCTGCCTTCTCGCAGTGTGGATTTTACCAACCCAGGCGCAAGAAGGACCTAGCGTAGGATTAAGCTCGGATCTTGCCGAAATACTGGACGACGCCCGCAATAATGACCCGACCTACCAGGCCACCCAACTTCGATTGGAAGCAGATCTTGAGGCCTTACCCGAAGCCCGCTCATTTTTGTTCCCACAACTGTCGGCCAATATCGCCGGCAATGAGATAAACGAAAGCTTCAGCGCTCCGGAAGTGCCTTTTGTTACGCAGGGTGATGCCCGCTATAGCGGGCACTCTTATGGCCTGCAGTTGCGGCAGGTGTTATTTAATCCCGCTTTATTTTCACAAGTTAAGCGCGCTCGCCTTGAAGTTGAGATTGCCCAGGCAGGATTAGAGATTGCTAGTCAGGATTTGTTGCTTCGCGCAGCTCAAGGTTATTTTGAAGTGTTGCTCGCTAGCGACAGTCTGGATCTGGCGAGCGCCAACCTGGAGTCTTCCGAAGAACAATACCGGCAAATTGAAAGTCGCTTTGAAGTTGGTTTGGCAACCCGGGCGGAGCACCAGCAAGCGCTTGCGCGCTGGCAAACTGCGATAGCGAACGAGATTATTGCGCGCAACAATATGCGGAATATCGAGCGTTTTCTCGAAACGATTACGGGAACTCGTT
Organism: Pseudomonadota bacterium; assembly: GCA_018660405.1. Classification (GTDB taxonomy): domain Bacteria; phylum Pseudomonadota; class Gammaproteobacteria; order Arenicellales; family Arenicellaceae; genus UBA10349. The sequence goes on from JABJKL010000082.1 coordinate 3,112, forward strand.
ACTCCAACCTGGCAGATTTACCGGCTGATACCGACGTGTCGATCATACTTGCAGACATTGATCGAGTAGCCTGGATTCAATTGATCGAACAAAATAATTTGTCGCTGTACCAACAGCAACTACGGTTAGAGGTTGCCGGTCGCTCTGTTGACATTGAAAAAGCCGGTCACTACCCAACCCTTGAAGCGGTAGTCAACCATGGAACCCGGGTCAACGACGGAAGCATACCCGGGCCCGGTTCTCGCGGCCAAAGCACAGATGCATCGTTGCAACTTTCGATACCGATTTTTTCAGGTGGCAGAGTTCGAAGTCGGGTACGTTCGGCCAATTACGAATTTGAAGCGGCTCGTCAGGACCTGTCGAATGTGCGAAGTGAAATCAACCGGCAAGGCGAGGCCTTGCTGGATCAATTGTCCAGCCAAAAACAAACGGTTGAGGCGCTTGCCAAGGCCGTTGAAGCCAATGAGCTAGCGCTTGAAGCCAAGCAGGAAGGTTTTGCCGCGGGCATTGAAACAAATCTGAACGTGCTCGATGCGCAGCGCGATTTGTTTCAAACCAGCCTCGACTACAGTCGTGCTCGTTACAACACCTTGATATTAAGACTACAACTCGAACAAGCCGCCGGCAATCTAAGCGACACTCATTTAGGACAGCTTAACGCCTTGCTGGTTACAGGTTCGAATTAGAAATCCAAATGGAGCACTAGATAAAACCCTTGTCTTTCAACAACTGAAAAGCTTTATTCAGCGCCCCTGAATGATCTAGCATCAGCTGCTTCCCTCGCTGGCCACTGTCATGACGCAAATTTGGATTGCTCAGAAGGCGATCAATCATGACGACCAGCTGATCTTCATCTTTCACTTGAAAGCCGGCTCCCGCATCCAATACCCAGCGACTTATTTCGGTAAAATTGAACATATGCGGCCCAAAACAAACCGGCACACCTAGCGCACATGGTTCCAATACATTTTGACCACCTGACTCTACCAAACTACCGCCAACAAAAGCGACGTCGGCAGCCGCATAAAGTAGCGATAATTCACCCATAGTATCTGCAAGATATACGTCGGGCTTTACCTTGGATTCTTCTGCCCGTGACCGTCGCGTTAGCTTAAGTCCACTGCGCTTGCATAACCGGGCGACAGAATCGAAACGCTCCGGATGTCGAGGCACTAACAAAAGTAATAATTCGGGATGCAGCTTACGCACGCGCTGGAACGCTCTCAACAGCACCTGCTCTTCCCCCTCTCGTGTGCTACCACAGATCCAAACAGGTCTGTCACCCGCGATCTTACGCCGAATATCTTGTGCGGCCTCACTGGTGCTCGGTGGTATTGCCGCATCAATTTTTATACTACCCGTCACAAATGACTTATCAGCGGGGGCGCCAATTGAAATAATACGCTTCGCATCCGCCTCGCTCTGGATCAGCAGTAAGTCTATCGCACCGAGCAAGGGCGTAAACAACGATCGAAGTCGCGAATAGCGATTTCTAGAGCGCTCCGACAGGCGTACGTTTATATAGGCCAGATGAACATTATTTTTCCGACACTCATGAATTAGATTTGGCCAAATTTCCGTTTCTATGATCAAGCCTGTTTTCGGTCGAACGCGCGCGAGAAATTGTCGTACGCCAACGCCTGTGTCATAAGGCAAATAACAATGCTCGACAAGATCGCCTAGCAGCTGATGAACGGTTGCAGAACCCGTGGGTGTCGTGGTTGTCACACAGATCCGACATTCCGGCCGCTCACCTAGAATGGATCGCACCAAAGGCACAACGGCTCGGACCTCTCCTACCGATACCGCATGAATCCAACAATCAACGGGCCCTTCAATACTGACTACACCGAGCCGTTCACCCCATCGCGCCCAATAACCTCGATTGCGAAACCCTTTAATAAACTGTAGGCAAAATGCTATCGGCAGCATGACGTAAACCAATAGCCGATATACAGAGTACACCTTCAAAATGCGCACCAATCTCGAGGCACCAGATAATGATCCATCAATTTCTGCTCAGCTGAACCTGGTTCAGGAGAATGCCCATATTCCCAACGAACCAAGGGGGGTAAAGACATTAATATAGATTCGGTTCGACCACCACTTTGTAAGCCAAATAAAGTACCGCGATCAAATACCAGATTAAACTCAACATAACGCCCACGTCGATATAGCTGCCATTGCCGCTCGGCGTCTGTCCAGGGTGTGGCGTGCCTACGCTCCAGGATGGGTAAATAGGCTGATAAATAATGATCGCCAACACTGCGCATAAAAGAAAAAGCAGTAGAAAAATCAGGCGTGTTCAAATCATCGAAAAACAAGCCGCCAATCCCTCGCTGTTCGTCACGATGCTTTAAATAGAAATAGTCATCACACCATGATTTGTATTTCTCATAAGCACCTTCGCCAAAACCCTCACAGGCTTGCCGAGCGGAGCTATGCCAATGCACCGCGTCTTCATCAAACCCATAATACGGTGTTAAATCGAAACCGCCCCCGAACCACCATACAGGTGCTTGTGTATCTGCACCGGCAACAAACAGCCGAACGTTTGCATGCGATGTCGGGGCGTAGGGGTTTAACGGATGAATAACCAGCGAGACACCCAAAGCTTCAAAACTTTTGCCCGCAAGCTCTGACCGTTGCGCAGTCGCCGATGGCGGTAAAGCCTCGCCTTTAACATGCGAAAAGTTAACCCCGCCTTTTTCAATGACCGCCCCATCCACCAGCACCCGACTTTGCCCGCCACCACCAGATTCGTAAGACCACTTATCCTCTTTGAACTTGTGTTGATCTATTTTCTCCAGACCACTACAAATACTGTTTTGAAGCTCTAATAAATATTCTTTAACCGCAGAAATATTGGGCGAAACGTCTGACTTGTTCTCCTTTTTGTTTTTCATGACTGAATTCTTATGGTTGAACTCTTATCGTTGACTTGGGCGAATTATCTTGCCACTCATTCCATCCCTGATTTCAGAGGGAAACCCCGTATTTCCAATTCTGTCATGGACCAAACCTTGCAAGCGGCTTCCATAACATTTTTGAACTTGCTGGGCTGTCTGGAGCGCTGGCCTGCCGTGAATATTCGCACTGCTCGAAACAATCGGCCCACCGAACAGCTCGCACAATTTTGCCGCCACAGGGTGCGCGGTAACACGCACCGCCAGACCGCAGTGCATCCCAACCAACCACCGGTTTAACGACACCGACCCAGGAAGAATCCATGTATGTGGGCCCGGCCAACTGGCGATAATTTCTGCATAATTGGGGCTGGCTCGCAAATTAACCCAGTGCTCCAGTTGCTTGATATTTGAAGCTATTAAAATCAAGCCCTTTTCTCGTTTCCTGTTTTTTAAGCGCAGCAATCTACGAATTGCGAAGGAATTTGAAGGATCACAACCCAAACCAAAACAAGATTCAGCAGGGTAGGCAATTATCCCACCTGAATGCATCGCCCTTACGCCATTTATTAGGCTAGCGTAGCTAACCATAGCCTTTATTAAACCGCCTGGTCTTCCTGTAATTTACGATCTTTCTCCATGACCGCCTCTGCAGCCTCAGCGCGCTCATCAACTACACGTTTGGCCAAATCAGCATCCGAAATAGATAGTATCTGGGCGGCTAAATAGCCTGCGTTTTTAGCGCCTGCCTTGCCGATAGCCACGGATGCAACAGGAACGCCACCGGGCATTTGCACCGTCGACAGCAATGCGTCTTGCCCCTTGAGTGGGCCACCATCCATGGGCACTCCGATCACTGGCTTTAAGGTTAAACCCGCCACCGTGCCAGCCAAATGCGCCGCCAAACCGGCTGCAGCAATAAACACGCAACATCCACGAGATTCAGCGTCTTTGACGTACGCGCGCGTCGCATCTGGCGTTCTATGCGCCGAGGTTATTTTAACTTCGCGCGGCACCATCAATTTATCCAGAACATCCAAGGTGTTTTGCATAACGGGGAAATCCGAATCGGACCCCATTAGTACCGCTACAAAAGGTTTAGTCATAGTGATTTCCTGCAAAGATCGAGATTATAGGCGTCGATGACTCAAACCGCACCCGTTTAATGGCGCATCTGGCATTCGGAATCTTGCTACCGATGATAACTAACATACGAAAAGGGTGGTGATTTATCCAGGTGTTTCTCTCTGGACGCTTCGACAAAGCCAAGCTCCCGGTAAGCTGGAAACCACACATCCGCACGCTCGGGCACATCATCTACTTCGGTTAATTCCAGCTTGCGGGCAAGCGCAATAAATAAACTATAAATTTCGCCGCCACCGATTACAAATAACTCATGCCCACCACCCGCCAAACTAATCGCTTCCTCTGGCGAATGCGCGCAATCAACACCAGCGTACGACCATTTTTTATCCCGAGTGATCACAATGTTTTGCCTGCCCGGCAACGGACGAGCAATTGAATCAAACGTCTTTCGTCCCATAATAATCGGATGCCCCGTGGTCAGCTCTTTAAACCTGGGCAAATCGCCGGGAATTTTCCACAGCAACTGGTTTTGATAACCTAACTCACGGTTTTTGCCAATCGCGGCGATCAGGATAATTTCTGGTGTATTGATATCAGTCACAATGATACTCGTTTAAACCGCTATCGGGGCTTTGATGCTTGGGTCTGGATCGTAATCAACAAGTTCGAAATCGTCAAAAGTAAAATCAAAAAGACTACTGATTTTTGAATTTATGATTAAGCCTGGTAATGCTTTGGGCGTGCGGCCCAACTGCTCACGAACCTGTTCTGCGTGATTATTGTAAATATGTACATCGCCAAAGGTGTGCACAAAGTCGCCTGGCTTTAATCCGGTAACATGCGCCACCATCAAGGTTAGCAATGCATAACTGGCGATGTTGAAGGGCACTCCTAAAAACACATCTGCGGAGCGCTGATAGAGCTGACAACTCAAACGACCATCGGTCGACACATGAAATTGATACAAGGTGTGACAGGGTGGCAACCCAGCTTTGCTCATTTCCTCAACTTCCGGTGGATTCCATGCCGATACAATTAAACGTCGTGAGTTTGGGTTATTCTTGATTTCGTTAATTATCCAGGCTAATTGATCAAAGCCATTAAAATCTCGCCATTGCTTTCCATAAACCGGGCCGAGTTCGCCCCACTGGGCGGCAAATTTATCGTCTTCACGTACACGTTCGACAAACTTTTCCAGCTCCGCGCGCCATTCGTCAGAATGCATCGTAAACTGGTCATTCAGACCCTGCTGGCGGAGATAATTTTGGAATGGCCACTCATTCCAAATACCAACCTTATTGTCGACCAGATATTTAATATTGGTTTCACCACGCACGAACCACAGCAGCTCGTGGATGATGCCGCGTAAAAAAACCTTCTTGGTGGTTAACAGTGGAAACCCGTCGGCCAGGTCCATTCTGATTTGGCGCCCAAATAAACTGCGCGTTCCAGTGCCAGTGCGATCATCCCGACCCACGCCATGGTCAAAAATATCCTGCAACAAGTCTAAGTAGACTTTCATGTGTTAACTTTTTCTCTAGCACGTTCCCTGGCAACCGCCCGATATCCAATATCGGTTCGCACATAGGCTTTGTTCCAGCTAATTTTATCGACTGACTCATAAGCCAGTTTTTGCGCTTCACCGACACTATTACCGAGTGCAGTAACACACAAAACGCGCCCGCCGTTGGTGACTACTGCATCGCCATCAAGTGCTGTCCCAGCGTGGAACACTTTTACTGACTCTGTATCTGCATCGTTCAAACCAAAAATTTCATCACCTTTGGGATAGGACTCAGGATAACCACCCGCCGCCATCACAACACCAAGCGCGGCCCGACTATCCCACTGAACACTCACTTCATCCAGACGGCCATCAATGGTCGCTTCACACAATGCGGCCAAGTCAGATTTTAGCCGCATCATAATAGGTTGGGTTTCCGGGTCTCCAAAGCGGCAATTATATTCAATGACTTTTGGCATCCCGTCATTATCGATCATCAAACCAGCATAAAGAAAACCAGTATAGCGAAAACCGTCCGCAGCCATTCCGGCTACTGTTGGTTCGATAATTTCACGCATCACTCGCTCATGTACTTCTGGGGTCACCACCGGCGCAGGGGAGTACGCGCCCATACCTCCGGTGTTAGGCCCGGTATCCCCATTATCTCTTGCCTTATGATCCTGCGAAGTGGCAAGAGGCAAGATGTTCTTGCCATCCACCATCACAATAAAGCTAGCTTCTTCGCCCGCAAGAAACTCTTCGACGACAACGCGGGCACCGGCGTCACCGAACTTGTTATCGACCAACATATCGCGCGCAGCATCACATGCTTGCCCAACTGTATGCGCAACGATCACACCTTTGCCCGCTGCCAGGCCATCGGCCTTGATGACGATCGGTGCGCCAGTCTCCTCGATATACGCACAGGCATTATCCGCGTCGGTAAATGTCTGGTAAGCGCTGGTGGGAATATCGTGTCGTGCCAGAAAATCCTTGGTGAACGCTTTTGAGCCCTCCAATTGCGCAGCCGCAGCGCTCGGCCCAAAACAACGTAAGTCAGCATCAGTAAAGGCGTCAACCACACCCAACACCAAAGGCGCTTCAGGCCCAACCACCGTTAAATCAACTTGCTCAGTTCGTGCTAGCTTTAATAACCCCCTTACATCGTCCGCTGACACGGGTACATTTCGCATTTTTGGTTCTATCGCCGTACCCGCATTGCCTGGGGCCAACAGAACTTCTTCTACATTCTCACCCTGTGCCAACTTCCAGGCCAGAGCATGTTCACGGCCACCGCCGCCAATCACTAATACTTTCATTTACCCCACTCGCAGTAGCAAAGGAACCTATTTGCCCGATATCGGCGGATGAAAAATTATTTGAATGTTATTACCTTCCGGATCAGCACAATAGAAACTGCGGGCACCATCCCTGTGTGTTTTGGGTTCATTGTGAATAAGTACATCTTTGGATTTCATAAACTCATACCAGGATGAAACCTCATCGATATCATCGATAATGATGCCCATATGATCCAGAGTTTGAAACCCGGCACGCGACTCACCCCGCACCCGATGTAGTGCCAGATTATCGATACCACTGGACAGATACACACTGTCTTCGTCTGGACGCCATTCAGGTTCAAAGCCAAGGATGTCCGTATAGAACTTCTCTACAATTTCAAGATCCTCGACATGCAATGCGACGTGGCGCAATCCGGCGTGTTTGGGGCGTTGTATCATACGATCTCGTAACTGTGGGTAATCTCGGCGGTTTTGCCAATCATAACGGATGCAGAACAATATTTTTCTGCTGATAGTTCGACGGCACGCTTTACAAATCTGTCTTTTAAATCGTCACCGCTTACTTTGAAGTGCATATTCACTTTAATAAACACTTTTGGATCTTCATCTGCCCGTTCGGCTTCCATTTCACACTCACAACCATCTACTTGCTGCTGACTTTTGCGCAAAATGTACACAACATCAAACGATGCGCACCCACCCATACCCACCAATATGGCTTCCATTGGCCGAATACCTTTTTCTTGGCCACCATAATCTGGGGGCCCGTCCATCACGATGCTATGGCCACTGTCTGCAATGCCTTCAAAACTGACGCCATCCAATAATTTTACGGTTGCCTTCATACCTGCCTCTAAATATTCTCAAAAAATAGCCGTGCTAGTTCGGCACCTGGGTCATCCGCCCGCATAAACGCCTCGCCAACCAAAAATGTATTAACTCCGTGGCTCCGCATGGTTCGTACATCGTCGTCGCTATGAATGCCGCTTTCGGTGACTACAATTCGGTCATCGGGTATTTGCGCCAGCAAGCTTGTCGTAGTGATCAACGCGGTGTCAAAAGTTCTGAGATCTCGATTGTTGATGCCTATCAAGCGCGTATTCAAGGTTAACGCCCGCTGTAACTCTTGCTCATCATGAACCTCAACCAGTACGTCCATGCCGAGTTCAGCGGCTAACTCGGCAAGCAAGTGCAAGAGTTCGTCGTCAAGCACCGCGACGATCAACAAAATACAGTCTGCCCCAAGCGTCCGGGATTCCCAGACTTGCCATTCATCAATAACAAAATCCTTGCGCAGTACCGGCAAGTCACACGCCTCTCTGGCCCGTACCAAATATTCGTTCGAGCCTTGAAAAAAATGCACATCGGTCAATACTGACAAACAACTGGCACCCCCTTGCTGATAGCTTGCGGCAATCTCCGAGGGCACAAAATGTTTGCGAATCATGCCTTTACTGGGCGACGCTTTTTTGACTTCGGCAATAACCGCCGACCGCCCAGCGTCCAACGACTGTTGAATCGAGCGCACAAACCCGCGCGGTGCCGCTTGCGATGCGGCTGATTGCTTTAGCCCGTCAAGAGATCGCGCGGCTTTCGCCGCAAGCAATTCTTGCTGTTTGTGTTTGATAATGCGGTTTAGAACATTACCCGCTTGAAGATCGATTAATTTCACCAGCCTAATCCCGAGCTTAAATGTTTAACCAATTTCGTTGGTAAAGGTTACGAAACGGTCTCGCGTTGCGAGTGCACTACCGTCAGCAATGACTTCTGCAGCACGCGCGACTCCTTCTTCCAGAGAACTTACCAAACCGGAAACATAGATGCCTGCGCCCGCATTGAGAACGACGGCGTCTCGGGCGGGGCCTGCCTGATTGTCCAATACTTGATTAATTATGGCTAACGACTCTTCGGCATTATTAACCCGAATCGCATCCAGTGAACCGCCTTCCAGCCCGAAATCAGCAGGTGAAATGACTTTGGTTGTCAGCGTTCCATCTTGCCATTCCGCAATTTGGGTCGGCGCGGCGATTGAAATCTCGTCCAAGCCGTCGTCGGAGTGAACGACCACCGCGTGTTCGCTGCCGAGCTTGCCGAGCACCTCGGCAATCGGTGATACCAGATCAGCGGCAAACACACCCACCACTTGCCGGCGAACCCGGGCCGGGTTTGTCAACGGCCCAAGCACATTAAACACGGTGCGTACCGCCATATCTTTTCTTGGGCCTATCGCGTGCTTCATCGCGCTGTGATGGTTGGGCGCGAACATAAATCCAACATGCGTGGTGCGTACCGCTTCAGCCACTTGCTCTGGATTCAAACCCAGATTGACTCCGGCTGCCTCCAGAAGGTCTGCACTACCCGAACTGCTCGACACCGATCGATTGCCATGTTTTGCAACATAAGCTCCTGCGGCAGCCGCGACAAAAGTACTGGCGGTCGAGATATTGAAGGTTCGGCTTCCGTCGCCACCAGTGCCGACAATATCGATTAAATTCGTCACATCCAGTTCGACATGGCTGGCCAAGGAAGACATCACCTCGGCTGCGGCAGTGATTTCCTCGACCGTTTCACCCTTCATACGCAAGCCCACGAGGAAGCCACCGATTTGGGCAGGCGTCGCCTCACCCGTCATTATCTGGGTCATCACTGCTTGCATTTCTGCCGCAGATAAATCTTCGTGTTGCAAAACTTTTGCTATAGCACCCTGAATGTTCATGATGGATCTCTTATTAGGCTTTTTAGGTTGAGAGTTATAAGTTAAGGAAATTTTGCAGCAACCGATGGCCGTGCTCGGTCAATATAGACTCTGGATGATACTGCACCCCCACAACGGGCAGCTCTCGGTGTCGCAGACCCATAATCTCACCATCATCAGTCCAGGCGGTAACTTCCAGCTCTACTGGCAAACTATCACGTTCGACAATCAGGGAGTGATATCGCGTCACTCGGTAGGGCGACGGAATATCAACAAATAACCCGGAGCCATCATGCTCAATCATGGAGATTTTACCGTGCATCACCGCCTTGGCATGCACGATTTTGCCGCCAAACGCCTGGCCGATGCTTTGATGCCCCAGGCAAACGCCCATCAACGGAACTTTACCGGCAAAGTGTTTTATCACCTCCAAAGAGATGCCCGCCGCATCTGGCGTGCACGGCCCTGGGGAAACCATGATTTTATCTGGCGAAAGCGCGGCAATTTTATCCACCGTAATCTCATCATTTCGAAAAGTACGCACCTCTTCACCGAGCTCACCAAGGTACTGCACCAGGTTGTAGGTAAAGGAGTCGTAGTTATCAACCATGACTAACATTTCGCCACCTCGTCATCGCTGGCTTTACGTGCGGCGAGGCGGCCAAGACCCCCAGTGGCCATCTCTACTGCAGCCATAATCGCCCGGCGTTTCTTGAGCGTTTCTTTCCATTCATAGCGGGGCACGGAATCTGCCACGATTCCACCGCCCGCCTGCAGATACAATCGTCCGTCTTTAACCACAGCAGTGCGAATCGCTATCGCCGTGTCCATATTACCGTGCCATCCGATATAACCAACCGCGCCGCTATAGATGCCCCGCTTGACTGGCTCCAGCTCCCGAATAATTTCCATTGCACGAATTTTTGGTGCGCCACTGACCGTTCCCGCCGGAAATGTCGCCTTAAGTACATCGATCGCGTCCATCCCCTCGCGCAAGCGACCCTCGACATTGGAAACAATATGCATCACGTGTGAATAGCGTTCAATTATAAATTCGTCGGTCAGGTTTACGCTGCCAGCTTCTGCAATACGGCCAACATCATTGCGGCCAAGATCGATCAGCATCAGGTGCTCGGCACGCTCTTTTGGATCGGCTAACAATTCTTTTTCTAGCGCCAGATCTTCCTCAGGTGTTTTGCCACGCCGACGAGTTCCGGCAATAGGTCGAACAGTGACTTTATCATTTTCTTGTCTTACCAGAATCTCAGGCGACGAACCAATAATCTGAAAGGCACCCATATTCATGAAATACATATAGGGCGAAGGATTAATCGTTCGCAATGCTCGATACACGTCGATTGGGGCATCCGCATATTCAATCTCTATCCGCTGAGACAGAACCACCTGCATAATATCGCCATCACGAATGTACTCACGGCAACGCTCGACGGCTTGTTCATAGTCATCTTGCGGGAAATGCACCTTATACTGCAATTCTGCGGCTGGCACGTCTTTCTCCGTAACCGACACACCGATGCTTTGTTGTAAGCCCCGCCTCGACGCCTCGAGTCTGTCCGTCGCTGCGTCAAAACCATCCGGATCGTTTAAGTCAATCAACGTGATCAAAAACACTTTGCCGGTCAGGTTGTCGAATACCACCACGTCTTTGGAAACCAACAACATAATATCCGGCGCACCAATGGCATCCGGTTTATCTTGATTGGCCAGACGACTCTCAATGTAGCCAATACTTTCGTAGCCAAAAAAACCGACCAGACCACCGTACATCTCCGGCAAGCCTTCTACCGGCGCGATCCGATAAGAATTCTGTAGCTTGCGAACCTCTTCCAGCGGGTCTTCGGCTTCAAAGCTATCGGCCAGCTCACCCGCTACTTCACGTGAAATGGTATTACCGAATACGCGAAAGACCTCTTGTGCTGGCAGGCCTATGATCGAATAACGACCCCAATCTTCGCCACCCACCACCGACTCAAACAGGTAGGTATAAGGCGCGTCGGCCAGCTTTAAATACGTACTAACGGGCGTGTCTAAATCGGCCAGTGTTTCCATCACCAGCGGCGCGTGGGTGTAGCCCTGTTGGGCTAACGCGGGTAGTTCATCTTTTTGTAAAACCATTGTTCATCACCAAATTAAAAACCAATAGGAAGCAGGAAGCCATGCATCAGCCGTTACGCCAACACGCTCGCCAACTCCAGTTTTTTGATTTAATGATGATCATTTTTATCTTATCCAGGATTAGTTAACTGTTAATTTACTCCAATAATCCAGGGAGCCCAAGAACCGGCGTATGATTGCCGTTACGTTGGCTTTCGTCAAGTCCAATCCCTGTACATATTCCAAATCGACCCCAATTATGAGCCTCCCGATGGCATGCCTGCGCTTGATGAACTCGCCAATCAGCCCATTTCCGCACGCATCTTGCCAATCACCTCGGCATAATCCTTCGCCCCAAAAATGGCCGAACCTGAAACAAAGGTGTCCGCACCTGCAGCCGCAATTTCGCCAATGTTGTCGACTTTGACCCCACCATCTATCTCCAATCGAATATCTTTGCCCGATTTATCTATCATCGCGCGCAATGTGCGTATTTTATCGGTAACGTAAGGAATGTAAGACTGTCCGCCAAAGCCGGGATTTACCGACATCAGTAAAACCATATCCAGTTGATCCAGCACCCACGCGATGCTATCCACATTGACAGCCGGGTTTAAAACCAGACCGCATTTACAGCCAGCTTCACGAATCAGTTGCAGAGTCCGATCTACATGCTGCGAAGCTTCTGGGTGGAAAGTAATGTAACTCGCACCAGCCTCTGCAAAGTCTCCAACCAGACTATCCACCGGACTCGTCATCAAGTGCACATCTATGGGTGCCGAAATGCCATAGTCACGCAAAGCCTTACAAACCATTGGCCCAATCGTCAGATTCGGCACATAGTGATTATCCATCACATCGAAATGAACCCAATCGGCGCCCGCCGACAGCACCGCATCGACATCTTCACCGAGACGAGCGAAGTCGGCAGATAGAATGGAAGGCGCTATTATTTTTTCTGGCATTCTAGAGCTCCTCGAATGGAGTTTTTATGGTCATACTGTAACAGCAAAATAAACCCGTTGCTGCTCTGCCGCTGGTCCATGACATATTTTTGAGATTAACCGGGACAGGGTCTTACCCCTCATTCGAAACCCCATGCGGCACATGCCCGGTTGGCACGTGTTTTCTGGTCGACTCACAATGCCCCTGCTGATCATCAAAATAGATGTCTGCACCCAGGTTATGTAAAAACTCACCTTTATCCAGGCCGCCCAGAAAAACCGCTTCGTCGATACGGATATTCCAGGCGCGTAAAGTACGGATTACTCGTTCATGCGCAGGCGCAGCGCGAGCCGTTACCAACGCCGTTCGAATGGGTGAGCGGTCCGGTGGGAAATCGGCTTGAATCGCATGAATAGCGGCCAAAACATTTTTAAATGGCCCGCCCGGTAAAGGGTGCTTGGCTGAATCTACTTCTGATTTAGTAAAGGCATCTAGCCCTTTGTCTTTGTAAACCCGTTCGGCCTCATCAGAAAACAGCACCGCATCACCATCAAAGGCCATTACCAGTTTTTCTGTTTCACGAGCATCGCTACCAATCGAAGACGGTAAAATTGTCGCAGCGGCATAACCGGCTTCCAAGGTCTCACCAACGTCACTCGGGTCGTTAGACAGGAATAAATCGGCGGAAAAGGGCTCAACGTAGCGAAAAGGGCTCTCGCCGCTGGTAAACGCGGCTCGGGAAATCGGCAACCCATAATGCTCAATAGAATTGAATATTCTAAGACCCGTATCGGCTGAATTCCGTGAGAGCAGGATCACTTCTACCCGATCACGAGGCTTACCCATGGTGTTTAAATCGAGCAGCTTGGTCACCAGACGATAGGCCCCACCAGGCTCCAGAATTTCATCCTCATGATCGATCTGGTATTGCCAATAGGCATCGACGCCTTGCTCGACAAATACCTGATGGCTTGCTTCGAGATCGAAAAGGGCGCGCGACGAAATCGCGACCACCAGTTGTTGGTCAATTTGTTCAGACATTTCTTCAGGTTAACAAAATAGCGTCACTGTTTGTATTCATCCACTGTACTTCCACTCGCGCCAGGCACCATGCATCGGGAAGTAAATCCCCAATCGAGTCTTCATCAAATTCTTTTGATTAAGTATCGCACCATAACGTTCAAGTTGCGGTGCGTGCCGCTGTTGTTCCTGATCCAGCCACATATCAAAATCTCGTCCAAGGTGTTCTCCGGTTTTATAGTCAACAATCCAGCGCGTATCACCGTCTATAAATGTGCGGTCGATTCGAACCTGCTTAACAGTATCGCCACTAACATAACGAAGGTCGTATTCATTGTGAGCTTCCTTATGTGGTCCCAGGATCCAGCTCAACCGCTCATCTTCCCTCATCACGGAAAATGCACGACAAATGCGGTCTGCCCCCTCTTCGAGATTTCCGTCCGCCATGCCCATCAGCGCCAATTCTCCGCATAACTTGTCGCGCGAAAGGGCATGCTCCAATTCCTTCACGTTGTTCACGTTTTGCAGCCAATCGTGCAGCCACAGACCCACCAGGCGCGCTTTGGCTGTCGCCCAATCATACTCGAGAGAATTCTCAACAGCTGGCATTTCGCGTTTGTGCTGCCAAGACATTGGCAAACCCCTATCGAATTTGAAATCGACAGGCATATAACGCAAAGTACTGTGATTCGGTTCAGCTAGTTCTGTCGTCGCCGCAAAGGGCGACTGCGACTCGAAATCCATTTGTAGCACCCCCCAAAGACTATACAAAGCAGAATTTCTTTGGGGCGGTTTAAGGCTTTCGTCGTCATCGAATTTGAATTCGGCCGTTAAATACAAGTGCCGCTTTGCCCGCGTACAGGCGACATACATAAGCCGCTGCTGCTCAAAGCTTGTCCGTTGTTTTTCCTGCTGACTCAAATATTCATAATGAGGATCAACTTCTAGCCCGACCAACGGTGCAAGTAACAAATTGGTTTCGCCGGTACCTTCCACTAGCTGTTCGGACCACATCAGAAAGGATTTGTCATCGTTACCTGATTTGCGCGCCAAGCCTGGCAAAATAACCGTGTCGAATTGCAAACCTTTGGATTTGTGCATGGTCATCAGCTCAACCCGAGAAGTTCGATTTTCGTGCCGCTCGTTACGAATCGCCGCCGATAGCGTCTTCATACGCATGTCCAGCTCAGGTAAAGACACATCGCCGTTAGCTCCTAGCTCATCGAGCAAACGCCAGAACATTTCTATATCGGCCACACTCAATTCGCCCATAGTGTGTTGACCGCCCAAGCTATCCCAAACAAACTCAACAATGCCCTGCACCGGGAACCGCTTACGCATTTCGTACGCCCTTTGCATGACGCTCGCAAAACGTTCCAAACGAGTCTGATTCGCACTATCAAGCAATTTAGTCCGAGCTTGATCTACCAGACTACTCCACAGATTGCATTTGTAATCGCTCTGCACCAGTATTTTTAGCTCGGCAAGACTTAAGCCAAGCAAAGGTGAGCGCAACAAGCCTAAGCAAGCAATTCTGTTCTCTGGATCAACAATGCAATGAGTAATTAAATGCAAATCCATGATTGCGGATTGGTACTGTAGCGGGTCAATTTCTACACCTTGATAGGGTATCTTCCGCTGCCTGAGCAAAGGCATTATTTGCGCCAGGTGCTTCTTGCCCCGGACCAAAACAGCGATGCTCGAATCTCCGCGCTCTATCGATTCGGAAATCGCGTTAGCCACCTGCTCCGCCTCAGCTAATTGATCTTTGCAGGTAACCACCGTAACCCCAGCCGATTCGTACTTTGCTCGCCCCGCCGTTGCCTGACTGTATGACACTGCGCCCAGGGAAATATTGCTTTGCTCGGGCATGCTTTGCTCAAATACCCGATTGAACCAATCAATTAGCGTGGGGTCGGATCTAAAGTTAGCCGACAACTGACAATATTCCGGTCGCAAATCACCGATGCCGTTTTGTATAACCCGCAAAAACAAGCCAACGTCTGCTTCGCGAAAACGGTAGATCGATTGCATCGGATCACCCACAAAGAATAAGGTTTTGCCGCTATCTACTTGCCACCCTTCGATCAGCCGCTGCAATAATTCAAACTGGCTATGCGATGTGTCCTGAAACTCATCGACCAATATATGTGCCAAAGAGTAATCTAGTTTAAGAGCAAGCTCGGTGGGGCCACCGACATCCTTCAGCGCCGCTGAGGCCCGCTGGGATATTTCGGTAAAATCGACCGCGCCGTTCGCACTAAACTGTAATTGAAGCTCGGCGGCGGCCAACTTTAACACCTCTGCCAAAGCTTCCAGTTGCATCCACTGAGCACCATCAAATTCTTTGTCTGGTAATGTTCGTACATGTTTAAGCGCTGCAATGGCCACTGGCTTATCTGCCACATCGTCTAATAAATCTTTAATGGCGGCTTTGGCTGTCTCAAACTCGGCACCGGTAGGAAAACCTAGATTTTTATTAACCGTTTTTCGAACGCTTCCTGTGTCTGTAAGCAACAGGCTGGCCAGTCCCTTCCAAACCAGCACCGCGCTATTACCCGCTGTTGGTAATGTCGATACTCCCATCAAATTCGTTACGGGTGAGTCCTGCTTTTCCTCAGGCAACCTCTGAGCCGCAGCCGACCCTAGCTCTAACGCTGATTGAGCGAACTCATGCCCAACGTCCGAAAGAACCTTGGCAAGTTCCTGATCTATCAACTCCTGCCAGGCGCGCGCCAAATTCTCATGCCCGGCTTGTAATTCGCCTGTAGCTAGATCGCCTGTTACGACATGCCGCAGCCATTGGTCGCGGCGGGCTAACATCGAAGCAATTAAATTTATAACTCGACCAGCATCATTGTCCTGAGCGCTGAGAACAACCTTAAGATTGTCGGCCCACCGGCTGTTGGAATAAGATAAATTAGCTAAGCATGCGCGCGCCGCGACCAAATATAAACTCTGTGGTTGATCGGTTGTGTTGAGTTGGCCGCCGGCACCACTCAACCAGGGCATTTGCCTAACCAGTTGAGCACAAAATCCGTCTATCGTATTAATTCGCAACCGCTCCGGCCGATCGAGCAAGCCCCACGCTAAATCTGCATCACGCTTCAGCGCGGCTTTGGCCAGCTCTAACGTTTGTTGCTCGTGTTGTTCTTGTGGCTGTTCGCCGTTTGCAGCGCCCTGCAAAGCGCCCAAAATTCGTTCGCGCATCTCTGCCGCGGCTTTGCGCGTGAAGGTGATCGCCAAAATTTCTTCTGGTTTTTTTACCGTTGCCAGCAGTCGAAGAATTCTTTGCGTCAATAAAGCTGTTTTGCCGGAGCCAGCCGGTGCCTGAACGATAAAGGACTTCGCAGGATCCAAAACCTGTTGACGAACGGATGCGTCTGCCAACTTATCCATTGCTTTGCTCTGGTAGTTGAATTTGTTGAATCCTGCACAGCGCACCCAATTCGCAAAACTTGCAGGCTGATTCCGACGAAGGGTTCACTTCAGCGTGACCCGACTTGAACTCTTCAGCCAGTTGATCCACAACGTTTTGCCAGTGATTTTGAAGTTCTGCCCAAGAGTTGATATCGAATTTGCGCGCACGCTTGGTGGGCTCAATCTGAACCACCTCGCCTTCTTGTTCTACAACGCCGTCAAGTTTTGGCTCCTTGATGTTGACTGCCCCAAACGCCAAGCCTGTTGAGTTGGCAGCGATCGCTTGTTGATTCAGCGCTAAATAGTAAAGTGGCAATTGTGGCTCCTCGGGGCGATCTTTGAGCCAATCACCCACCGAAGCCTTACCCGTTTTGTAATCGATGATAACTTTCCGTCCATCGTCCAGACGGTCCAAACGATCAAGCTTAAAATTTATTTCAATACCCGCAATATCTCCGGCCCACTCCAGCTCGGTTTCCTCCACCGTAAACGGTTCGGTTCGATTCTCTTCGATTTTCAACCAGGCTCCGAGCAATGCAATCAAGCGCTCTCGCTCCAAATCACTTTGTGCTGCGCGGAGATCACCCGCAGGATATTTTTGCTCGGCTAGCGCGGCATCTACGGCCTGCTCTAATTTTTTAGCACGTGCGGAACTGTCAGAAAGGAGTGATTGCGCCTCGCCTTTGTTCCAAAATATCTCAAGGACTCTATGCACCAAAGTTCCTCGCTCGCTGGCGTCCAAACCCAATTCCTGCTCTGTTTCGCGCACCGCGCCTAATCGATGAATGGCGTAAGCTCTAAAAGGACATTGCGATTGATTTTTAAAAATACTCGCACCGCCGCGCGCACGTGGCGCACTGGCTTCAGCGGGACCCGTTTCGTCTACTACTGAAGTGAATTTTGCTTGCAAAACCTTGTCCATCGATACGGCTTCATTAATATGCTCGCTCATGATCAACCGGCTAGCGCCTGCCTCTTCCTCTCCGGATGAAAAACTCACTCTTACATCCGCAGCACTGCCTAGCATTCGACCGGTAATATTCGCCGCTCGCCCATAAAAGCGCTCGGGGTCAGCCTCCGGAACACCTGCTTCTCGTTGTAGTGACGCAGATACAAATGGATACGGCCGCATAGGCCCGGGCCAATCCTGATCATTCAACCCCGTCAACCAAACCCGATCAAACGATTGCCCAGCCATCTCCAAGGCACCCATTATTTGCAATGGCGCATTGCCCGATTGAACCTGAAAGGGCGAATTACACAGATCACGAATCATCTGCAAAGCCTCAGCAAAACGTACTTCAGCTTTCACACTGCCTAAGGAGGCACTCTCACTCAGCGCTTTCTCCCAAGCCTCTTTTTGCTGAAACTCGGCCGAATCCAGCTCACCTGAACGGCTCCAGCCCACTTGTTCCAGCACATTCACGAAAGTTTCTCCCCACCTTCCGGGTGACTGCTTCACCGGCAAATCTGAC
>JABJKL010000194.1 GCA_018660405.1 Pseudomonadota bacterium
CCAAGATGAATATCAATATGACCCTGGTGCTCCAGATGGTGGTATTTGGCCTATTTTGGTGGTTTTCCAAAAAGTATGTTTGGGTACCTATCATGCAGGCCTTAAATGAGCGTAAAAAAGGTATTGCAGATTCGCTGTCAGCCGCTGAGCGCGCTAAAACTGATCAGCAAGATGCCCAAAAGAATGCTGATAAGGTAATTGCTGAAGCCAAAGATCAGGCGGCGGATATTGTCGCAAAAGCTGAAAAACGTGGGAGCACGGTTGTTGAAGAAGCGAAGGATTCGGCGAAAGCTGAGGGCAGTCGAATTCTAACTGCAGCGCAGGCTGAGGTTGATCAACAAGTAAATCGTGCTCGAGAATCGCTTCGTGGTGAAGTTGCTGCTCTAGCTGCGGCAGGTGCATCGAAGATCCTTGGTAAAGAAATTGACGCCAAATCACACGCCAAGTTGATTGATGAGTTAGTGGGCGAAATTAAGGCGGGATAGTAATGAGCGTTTCTATTTCAATTGCCCGACCATATGCACAGGCTATTTTCGACCTGGCTAAAGAAAATGATGCATATGATCAGTGGTTAGAAGGACTAACAATGGCTGCGATCGTTGCAGAAGATCAGGAAGTTGCTGCTCTTGTTACTGACCCAGCGGTTAGTAGCGATGAATTGCATGCCCTGCTCTTCGGTATTTGCGGCGAAAGCTTGCCGACAGGAGGAGGCAATTTTTTGAAATTGTTGGTGCAAAATGATCGCGTGGAGTCATTGCCCGGTATCGCCGCGCAGTTTGCGGAATTGGTTGATTTGGAACGCAGAACGGTTACTGCGGACGTGGTATCGGCTCAGCAATTGACTGATGAGCAACGAAAAAGCCTCCTTGACGCTCTGGAAATGCGGTTGGGCCGGACGGTAAGCCTTAGCGAGTCGGTAGATGAGACTTTGGTGGGCGGAGCAATAGTGCGTGCGGGTGATTTGGTAATTGATGGTTCTGCCTCAGGCCGGCTCGGTAAACTCGCAGCAGTATTAACGCGGTAATATTTTTAGATTCAGTTTGTATAAAATAAGTTCGATATAACAGCTTAGGACGAATTAGTCATGACAACACAACTTAACCCATCTGAAATCAGCGAGCTGATTAAAGACCGGATAAAGAATTTTGATGCTTCAGCAGAAGCACGAACAGAAGGTACGGTCGTTGGTTTAACTGATGGTATTGCTTTGATCCACGGCCTTGCCGATGCAATGGCAGGTGAAATGCTTGAGTTTCCGGGAGGCGTGTATGGGTTAGCGCTGAACCTTAAGCAAGACTCGGTGGGCGCTGTAATTCTAGGTGATTACAAGCATATCACCGAGGGTGACACCGTTACTTGTACAGGTCGAATTCTTGAAGTACCTGTAGGCGAGGATTTGCTGGGTCGAGTTGTTAATTCGCTTGGCGAACCGATAGATGGAAATGGGCCTATAGATGCGGCTAGTTTTGAGCCGATTGAAAAAGTTGCCCCTGGAGTGATTGCACGAAAGTCGGTGGATCAGCCAATGCAAACCGGATTGAAATCAATCGATGCGATGGTGCCGATTGGTCGAGGCCAGCGCGAATTAATTATTGGGGACAGGCAAACAGGGAAAACCGCTGTAGCGATTGATGCCATCATTAATCAAAAAGGTACTGGCGTTAAATGCATATATGTCGCGATTGGTCAGAAGGCCTCTTCGGTGGCAAGTGTTGTGCGAAGGCTTGAAGACCATGGTGCCATGGAGCATACGATTGTTGTAGCTGCGAATGCTTCAGACTCAGCAGCGATGCAGTACATTGCGCCGTATTCAGGTTGTGCGATGGGTGAATACTTTCGCGATAAGGGTGAAGATGCCTTGATCGTATATGATGATTTGACCAAGCAAGCTTGGGCATATCGTCAAGTTTCCTTGCTATTACGTCGTCCGCCGGGACGTGAAGCGTATCCAGGGGATGTATTTTACTTGCATTCCCGGTTACTTGAGCGTGCCGCCCGAATCAATGAGAATTATGTTGAGAAACTGACCGGTGGCAAAGTAAAAGGCAAAACTGGATCGTTGACAGCGCTGCCAATTATCGAAACCCAAGGTGGAGACGTATCAGCTTTTGTACCTACCAACGTAATATCTATTACCGACGGCCAAATATTTTTGGAGTCTGATTTGTTTAATGCAGGTATCAGGCCTGCGATTAACGCGGGTTTATCAGTTTCTCGAGTTGGCGGATCTGCACAAACAAATATTATTAAAAAGTTGGGTGGAGGCGTTCGTTTGGCGCTTGCTCAATATCGTGAGCTAGCAGCTTTTTCGCAATTTGCATCTGACCTTGATGAAGCTACGCGCAAGCAGCTCGAGCGTGGCGAGCGAGTGATGGAGCTTATGAAGCAAAATCAATACTCGCCTATGTCTGTATCTGGGATGGCGCTATCTCTATATGCTGTAGAAAATGGTTATTTTGATGACGTTGAAGTTAATAAGATCGTTGCATGTGAGACCGCGATGCAAGCATACGTGAGTGATAATGCAGGCGATTTGTTGGTTGGGATTGAGAAGTCACCGAAGTTAAGCGACGACGTGAAAGAGCAGCTAGACGCAGCTCTCAAAGATTTTAAAGCCAATGGCGCATGGTAAACGGAGGTTAATCGATGTCAGGCGCTAAAGAAATTCGTGGCAAGATCAAGAGCGTACAGAATACGCAAAAGATCACTAAAGCCATGGAAATGGTTGCGGCGAGCAAAATGCGCAAGGCTAAGGACCGGATGCTGGCAGCTCGACCGTACGCGGAAAAGATCCGAGCGGTTGTTGGGCATATGGCTCGAGCTAATTTGGAATACCGCCATCCATTTACCATTGAACGAAATGTAAAACGTGTCGGCTATATAGTTGTTACTTCGGATCGAGGTCTTTGTGGTGGGTTGAATACTAATCTACTAC
>JABJKL010000064.1 GCA_018660405.1 Pseudomonadota bacterium
GGACACTACTGCTCATTATTCAATAAACCCTGGATGGCCAAAGCAGCCAATTTCCCACTGTCACGTTGCAAGGTGGGTGCAATCGTCGACAAAGCTCTGGATTGCTCGTGTCGTAGATCGGCATTCTCGAGATAAGGTACGACAGTTGTTAACAAATTTTTCAAATTTGCCTCACCCTGAAGTAGCTCCGGCACCAACGGAACATCCATCAAATGGTTCGGCATTGAAACGTGCTTTACCCGTGCGGTCATCTGTGCAAATAAATAGGCAAGCCAAGATACTTTATAGCTGACGATCATTGGAGTGGCTACCAAAGCGGCTTCAAGCGCGGCGGTACCCGACGCTAGCACAGCGAAGTCCGCAGTTATTAATAAATTGCGCGCTTGTGAACTGTCGATCAATTGCAGCGGTAACGGTGCGCGATTCATCAATAAGTCTTTTAATTGCTCACCCACCTTTTGATTGGCAACCGGTACGGCAAAAATTGTGTTTGGAAAACGTTGCGCAGCAGCTTGAACGAAATCAACAAACAGCCCACCCAACCGGTCGATCTCAGAACGCCGACTACCGGGCATTATTGCGATCAACAGCTTCCCGCCAGCCCCTAAAGACTCTCTAAGAGCAACAGCATCAGTCCCCGAACTGAGCTCGCTTAGCTCACTTGCCAGGGGGTGTCCAACGCAAGTGACGGGGATGTTGTTTTTCTGATAGTACTGTTCTTCGAACGGAAACAGGGTCAACATAAGATCGCACGCGCGCTTGATCGTTTTTAAGCGATACTCACGCCAGGCCCAAACGGTAGGGCTTACATAGTGCACGGTTTTTACCCCGGCACCACGGAGCTTCACTTCAAGTTTTAGATTAAAATCCGGTGCATCAATGCCGATAAACGCGGTTGGCTTATCGGTTTTATAACGTAGCTGCAAGGCAGCACGTAAGCGTAGAATGCTCCCCAATTTGGACCATAGCCCATCAAAACCCATGACGGTAATATCGTCTAGCGGGGCAATCAATTCCATGCCCTGGGCGACCATTTGCGCGCCGCCCACGCCGGAAAATGTTGCTTCGGGATAAAGTTCTGTTAAGACTCGAATTAATTGCGCCCCAAGATAATCCCCTGATTGTTCTCCAGCAACCAGGGCGAAGTGCGTATCTGCTGGTGGACTATTAACGAATTACACCGCGTTCAGTGGTGTTAAGAAATCCAATCAGATTTAGAAGATGCGGGTTGTCTCCCATTGAATTCAATTTAGCGAGTCCTTCTTTCATACTCAAATCTGATCGATAAAATGTCTTATAGGCTCGTTTGAGCACCAGAACATCATTCTCTGTGAAATTACGTCGGCGTAGCCCCTTAACATTAATACCATGAGTTTCTGCTTTGTTGCCAGCGACGATCATATAGGGTGGGACATCCAGTAAACACACCGCACCAATCCCGGTTATACAGTGTGTTCCGACGCGACAATGTTGATGCACCAAGGAAAACCCTCCCATGACCGCGTAGTCACCTACATGAACATGCCCGGCAAGACTGGCTGCATTTGCGAATATTGTATTGGACCCGACGTGACAGTCATGTGCGATATGCACATACGCCATAAAGAAATTATTATCGCCGATACTCGTTAAAGAGCCACCCTCGGCCGTACCACGACTGATAGTGCAATACTCGCGAATAACATTATTTTCGCCTATCTCTAACGAGGTATCCTCTCCTTTATAACCGCTATGCTGCGGTGCCCCGCCAATCGCGGCAAAGGAGGATATTTTTGTATTGGCACCAATACTCGTCCTGCCCTCGATTACGGTATGTGGCCCAATCTGGCAATCGTCTCCAATTGATGCGTTAGGGCCGATGATGCAATATGGGCCGACAGTGACGTTATCTCCGATACTGGCGGAGCCGTCAATGATCGCAGTTTCGTGGATCATGAAATTGTAGATGTTTACAGGTCTTTGTAGGTAAACATGAGATTAGTACGGCACGCTAGATTACCTTCGACCTCAGCCGTACCAGAGCATTTCCACATATTCTTGATGCGCCGCTCGATTTTAACTTCCATCATAAGCTGATCACCAGGCTCAACCGGGCGCTTAAAACGAGCCTTATCAATACCGGTAAAATAATACACTCTTTTTTTAGCATCAATCTGGTCCTCAAGCCCATGACTGGCAAGAATCGCACTTGCTTGTGCCAAAGCCTCGATAATAAGCACTCCGGGCATAACCGGGCGGTGAGGAAAATGTCCCGAAAAGAACGGCTCATTTATTGTGACGTTTTTAATGGCCACTAGCGATTCATTGGCTACGACAGAGAGAATTCGATCAACTAATAAAAATGGATAACGATGCGGCAGATAGTTTTTAATTTGATGTATGTCGATGGATGTCATAACTATTA
Organism: Pseudomonadota bacterium; assembly: GCA_018660405.1. Classification (GTDB taxonomy): domain Bacteria; phylum Pseudomonadota; class Gammaproteobacteria; order Arenicellales; family Arenicellaceae; genus UBA10349. Next base: position 2,405 of record JABJKL010000064.1, read on the forward strand.
GACCCTTCGATCAATTCCGGATATGCCAGAATCAGATTCAAAGATGGTTATATCGAGGCGGTCAATGGCGCCTACGCCTAATAGCCAGCTATTGCGAAGAATTGCAACGCACAGATGGCAACATGAAATCGAATGCTTATTCATAAATTGATAGAAGCGCCCTTAAATAAACGAATCCCTAGTGCCCCTTCAATTTAGGTTTGCTGTTCAGCGAATGATTCTTTGAGCAAACCGTGGTGAGCTTATAACTCCCCCATTTTGCTCAGAACAACTGTTGTTATATCAGCTTTCGAACCCGGCGGGACAATCGCCCCTTCATGAAGTATAAGATCGTAGCCTTGCTCGGCAGCAATCTCCACAACCGCCTGGTAGACGGCTTGCTGAATAGCGCCAAGCTCTTCATTGCGGCGAATATTATAATCTTCCCGAATTTCTTCAGACAAACGCGTTAAATCGCGCTGCATGTCTCGCAATGCATTATCTTTGTCACGAAGTTCAGCGGCACTCCAAACAAGCGCATTTTTTTCTCGCTCTTCTGTCGCTGTCCGGATACTTTCGGTCAGCGTGCGTCCTTCTTGCTCTCGAGGGGCAAATTCAGCCTCGAGTTGCTTGAGTGCCACCTCCGCTTGCGGAGCGCTTTCAATAACTTTTACAAGGTTGAAATAACCAATTTTAGTTTGGGCTAAAGCCGAACCACTGGCGGATGCCATACCAAGCATAATGGTAGCGATAATCAGGGTTTTAGTATTAAGCATGTAATGACCTGTTTAATAAATATGTTAGTTAATTGTCAATTCCGCCGACTGGCGAACCACTCGCGAACCACTCGCAAACCATAGTGTAGTGCATTTACTGTCTCTCTGGTCGATCAATAAGCCTTTCGACTCAGAAAACTAGTAACTCAATATCCAGCAATTTCAGGGATCGCACTTTATCACAGGATCGTTGATCTTGGGAAAAGTAAAAAGCACGAAATGAGGGAGTTTATATTGAATAAATAACCGGTTAGAGACCATACTTAACACCACCGCTCGCCCCCCATGGGTAAAAGGAAAAAAGGGTATTCGTACAAAGGTTTCGAACTAATCAAATACGCGTCCGATATTGAACTGGATGGCCTCTGTTAGATCGCCCGGCTTGCTATTTAACGGCTTGGCATATGATATCGCCATTGGACCCATTGGAGATAACCAGTTAAAGCCGATACCTGCGGAAAATCGCATCTCACTAAACTCGATTGACTGATCGGGTCCGTATACTTGGCCCCCATCAATAAACAAGGCGAAGCGTTTATCTTTTGCGGTACTCCCTGGTATTGGAACCAGGATTGAAATGTTCGACAAAATTCGTTTACTTCCACCTATGGGGTTATTGCGCGAAGCACCTGATTCTCGTTGAGGGCCCAAGCTGCGAATCTCATAGCCACGCACCGAGCTGGTACCGCCGGCATAATAGTTCTTGAAAAAAGGCAGCCCTTCATCGCTACTATAGCTATCACCATAGCCAAAATCGCCACTTACCTTAAACACATAATCACGAAACAATGGCACATACCAAGCGGCTCTGGCATTTGCCTTATAGTATTCCAAATCACTTCCCGGTGCCGCGACTTCCAAATTTAACGACAAACTAAACCCGCGCGTGGTGTATAACAAACTATCGCGAGTATCGTAAGCCAGTGCGGAAGTCAGCTTATAATTATTATTGCTGGGGTGTTCACCGATAAAATCAGAAAATTCAATCGGCGTGAATTGGGTCGCCCCAAGATCAATCTTTTCGTACGCGGCACCCGCCGAGAATGACATGAATTCACTGAGTGGGAACAGGTAACTCACACCACCACCCAAGGTATCGGTAAAATATTCCGCAATCTGAAACGCAGCCGCATCAAGCTTCTGATAATTGAGGTTTAAACTACGCGAGATACCGCTATCGGTCGCATAAGGGTTGGTGTATTGCAGACTCACAGACTCTACAAAGGATGAGCGATCTGCACTTAGAGATATCAGTTTTCCAGATCCAAACAAATTGGCCTGCGATACGCTTGACTGAAGCAATATACCGTCATCGCCTGAAAAGCCTACACCCACAAGAAAGGTGCCCGTACTGCGTTCGGTTACCGAAACTAAAAGATCTACCTGATCGGCACTACCTGGCACAGGCTCGTTATCAATCTCGACTTCATCGAAAAACCCAAGACGCTGCAAACGAACTTGAGATCTTTGGACTAGCGCAGGTGAAAACCACCCGCCTTCGAGCTGACGTAACTCTCGCCGAATCACCTCATCACGCGTTGTAGTATTGCCCACGATTTCAATACGACGCACATATACCCGACGCCCAGGATTGACATTGATCGTAAAGGAGACCGTTTTGCTACCTTCATCGATCTCTGGCACCGGATTGATTTCGGCAAAAGAATAACCCTCATCTGCCAAACGATTACTTAAAAGCTCAACCGTACCATCCACCAAAGCTCGCGAATATAATTCACCGGGTTGAATATAAACCAGCGGTAACATATCTTCTTCGGGAACGATCAATCGGCCAGTAAGCTTAAATTGTGAAATCCGATACTGTTCGCCCTCCACCACATTAATCGTCAAATAAATATTTTCTCGATCGGGTGTAATGGATACTTGGGTCGAATCAATACGAAAATTAAGAAAACCCTGGTCCTGATAAAAACTGGTTAATGTTTCAAGGTCAGAGGAAACGGTTTCTTTGGAGTATTGGTTCTTTTTAGAGAACCAATTAAACAATGATGAGGTACGCGACTCGAATTCGTCTAAAAGTTCCTTGTCGCTGAAGCTCTCATTACCAACGATAGAAATCTTTTTAATCGTCGCGGTATCACCTTCACGCACGTTGATTTGAACGGCCACGCGATTGCGCGCCAAATCCATCACCTCAGGCTGCACTTCAGCCGCGTATTGCCCGCGAGATAAATATTGATTTTTTAGTTCCTGCACAACCTGATCAAGAACCGTAGGGTTAAATACCCGACCTTCGATAAAATCAGCCTGACGCATTGCATCTCTTAGTGCATCGTCTTCAATACTCGAATTGCCGGTGAATTCTATGGAAAATATTGTGGGGAACTCGTCGACTTGCACTACCAAGGTTCGACCGGCCCGCGAGAGCCTAACATCGCGAAAAAAACCGGTTTGAAACAACGCTCGAATCGATTCGGCTGAGGCTGCCTCATCGAATTCATCACCCACCTTTATGGGAAGGTAGTTAAATACAGTACCGGCAGATATACGTTGTAGTCCCCCAACTTGAATATCCGCCACTACAAATGTTTCTATTGTTTGGGCATGCAAGCCAGCGCAAACACAAAAACCTAGCAACAGCGCAACATTTTTGAGTACATTTTTAAGCGACATTTATCCTCCGAACCAGGCAGTACATTAGGGCACTCTACCCAATCAACCGAAATATATCATTATAAAAAGCGAGACACATCAACCCTAACAATAAACCTAAGCCCAACTGCTGCCCCATTGCCATGACGCGCTCCGATGTTGGTCTTCGTGTAATGACCTCACCGAAATAAAACAGTAAATGCCCCCCATCCAACATCGGAATAGGCAATAAATTCAAAACTCCCAAACTAATACTGATGATCGCTAAAAACGAAATAAACGGCTGCAAACCGATCTGCGCGGTCTGCCCTGCATACTGGGCTATTGTAATGGGTCCGCTTATATTTTTGGGTGACACCTCCAGCGTGAGCATTTTACCGAGCATCCGCAGCGTTAATACAGACATCAGCCAGGTTTCATCGACTCCTTTTAACACCGCCTGAAGTGGCCCGTAACGAGCTAAAACACGTTTGTTTTCGGGAATCTCGCCCGCTTGCGGCGCAACCCCAATCCGACCAAAAGTGCGCCCACCTTCGGTGACAGCCTCCGGAACCACTCTCAGTTCCAACTCAGCGCCGTCGCGCTCTACCAAGACTCGCAGCTCTTCGCCCGGCCGGTCAACCACTGCAGAAACCAAATGCTCCCATTGGTCGGTAATTTGACCGTCAATCGCGATTACACGATCCGACACCTCTAAACCACCACGATCGGCGGGTGAGCCTTCCACCACATGGCCCAGTATTGCCAGGAATTGCGGACGCCATCGAGTCAGACCTAGTGTGCCAGGCACTAAGCTCGGCCCCACTTCACTGACTGGAATAGTAGATAAAGGCAGAATTACATCTCGGCGCCGCCCATCTATGCCTTGCACCAGCAAGTTAGCGTCTTGCCCCTTGATAACCTGATTGTAAAGATATAGGTCATGCTGACCCCAAAAATCGTACTCCTTGCCATCAACGGAAACCAATCTGTCGCCTTGTAGAACACCGGCTTGCGACGCGAGGCTCGACGCTTCCAATTGGCCTACTTCTGGGGTTAGACCCGGTGTGCCCCACATATGAAGGATGGCAAAAAGACAGATGGCGAGAATAAAATTAGCCGCCGGCCCTGCCAGCACGATCAAGGATCGCTTCCAAAGCGCTTGACGATTGAATGCCCGTGGTAAATCAGCTGGATCCACCTCGCCTTCATTCTCATCAAGCATTTTAACGTAACCACCTAGTGGTATGGCGGATATAGTGTATTCGACGCCGTCTTTTTCAGACACCTTGCGCCACAGCGGTTTACCAAACCCAACCGAAAATCGCAAAACTTTAACACCCAAGGTACGTGCTACCCAAAAATGACCGTATTCGTGGATGGATACCAAAATAGCGATGGCAACCAGAAAACCGGCTATGTTAAATAGAAAATCAATCATTTCAGCAAAAATGGCTCGTTTGGCGGTCTGAACCTGTTATACGAGCTGCGACGCCTGCCGCCGAGCTTCGTAGTCAATACCAATCAATGTTTCCATATCATCAGCGCGATTACCATTACCGTCGTCTAACACTTTCGCAATAACTTCGGGAATCTTAACAAAAGGTAGTTTTCCTGCCAAAAACGCCTCTACTGCCACTTCGTTTGCCGCGTTCAATTTAGTCGCTAAAACAGGTGACTGTTCTTTGGCTACATCGCGTGCCAAACGAAGACAGGGCATACATTGGTAATCTGGTTCACGAAACGTTAACTGACCAACTTCTGCCAAAGATATATTGGACACTCCGGATTCGAATCGATGTGGCCAGGCCATCGCATGGGCTATTGGTACTCGCATATCTGGCAAACCCATCTGCGCAATGCTGGATCCATCGACAAAATGAACCATCGCATGCACGACGCTCTGTGGGTGCAGCAATATCTCGACCTTATCAACCGGTAAATCAAACAAGTTACAGGCCTCAATGAGCTCCAGGCCCTTATTCATCATGGTCGCAGAGTCGACCGAAATTTTAGCGCCCATATTCCAATTTGGATGAGCTACCGCCTGCTCGGGCGTGATTCCCGCCAAGCTGGCCCAGCTGGGTAGCTTTGCTGCGCGAAAAAATGGCCCGCCCGAGGCCGTCAGTACAATTTTACTAACCGACTGGTCGACCGCATTTGCTCCCGCAACACATTGAAAAACAGCATTGTGTTCACTATCTACCGGCAATAACATGGCACCGCTCTGCTTCGCCGCCTGCTTGAACAAATGCCCAGCCATGACCAACGGCTCTTTGTTTGCAATCAACACCGTAAGCCCCAGCTCTACTGCCCGAAATGCAGAATGCAATCCCGCGGAGCCAACGATCGCCGCCATCACAACATCTGCCTTTAACTCTTCAAGCAAGGTAGTCGCAGCATTCGCCCCTGTTAAAACTTTGGTTCCGGATAAACCCTCGGATGTTAAAACTTGCTCAAGATTAGCGCCTGCTTCAACGTTCTCTACGGCGGCAAACTCGGGGCGAAATAAACGTATCTGCTCCAACAGTCGATCAACGTTAGAACGTGCACTTAAGCCAACGACAGAATATTGATCTGCATGGCGACGAGCCACATCCAAAGTATTACAGCCCACCGAACCGGTAGAACCGAGCACGATCAAGCTGCGCTGGCTTGCTTCTTCTGTCGACGCGCCTGCTAATCTTGTCAAACCGAAAAAATTCCTAACCGTAAAGTAGCAAATACAAAAACAGGCAAGCCCACTAAAGCGCTGTCTATTCGATCCAAAATACCGCCATGGCCGGGTAAGATATTTCCACTATCTTTGATGGCTTCCAACCTTTTTAGCCTACTTTCATACAGGTCACCACCTACTGAAACCAGCGCCACCAACAGGGTAGACAAGAGCAGCCAAACGACAGGTAAGACAGAAAAATAATGCTGCACTATCAAGTGCACTACCATGCTTACCATGGCCACTAACAGCAAGCCGCCAAAGACACCTTCTATGGTTTTTCCCGGGCTGATACTCGGTGCCAACTTATGTTTTCCGAAGCTCCGACCGACGAAATATGCGCCAATATCTGCCAACCAAATTATGCACAAAAAACCCAGCACCCACCACGCTCCGTACCATTGCGTACGCAACCAACCCAGCATCCACCAAGTCAGTGTTAATACAATCAAGCCCGATAGGCGACGAAAAGTGCGCGACCAAAGAAACCCGTCGTTAACGATAAAAGTGGCTATTAGTAGCACTAACCATACGCAAAGCGCAGTGACAACCACCGAGGAAACCAACGGGCGAATCCAAAGCATGGCTATCAACAACACACACAATAGAGCAGCACCCGCCAGCCGAGCCCTTATAGATTCTAGCCTGGTAAGCCTTAACCATTCATCCCACGCAAGCAGGATAACCGCCCCAATAAATATCAGCCAACCGTTATCAGGCAAATAAAATAATGCGAGAAGAAACAAGGCAAGCAGTAGCAGTGCAGTCAGCACACGCGCCTTAAGGGCACCTCTATTGGTTTTGGATATATCAGGTTGAAAGAGCACCGGTGTAGTGTCCTGAACTAGTTGCGAAAATTTATAACGCAGCGATGGCGAATCCTGGATTCAAAATGCTTATTCATGAATTAAAAGTGGTGCCATTAGGCAATTTTTACGTGTGTTTTAACTTGCTGGCCGGTTTGACCGAAACGACGCTCACGATTCTGATATGCCACCAATGCGATGCTGAATTCGTTAGAATCAAAATCCGGCCAAAGGACGTCGGTGAAGTACAGTTCAGTATAAGCAAGCTGCCACAGCATAAAATTACTGATGCGACACTCACCACCCGTGCGGATAAACAAGTCTGGGTCCGGAGATTGTGAAAGAGCCAGATTCGCTGCCAAATCCTGCGCGATTATTTCATCAAATGCTACACCCTCGGTTTGCGCGTGTGCAAACGTTTTGCGTGCTGCTTCGACGATGTCCCACTGTCCGCCGTAATTGACGGCTATGTTCAATATCATCTTATCGCAATCGACCGTCACTGCTTGTGCAGATGCCGCAAGGCGTTGTATTCGTTTGCTAAATTTCGTCAGATCGCCAACTAACTTTAGTCTTATCCCATTGTCTTTGAGTTTCTTGGCCTGCGTTTCAAGCGCCGATGCAAACAGCTCCATCAGAGTAGCGACTTCGCGTTCGGGGCGGCTCCAATTCTCGCTGCTAAAGGCAAATAATGTTAAATGAGTGATTCCATTTTTACGGCAAAACCGTATTGCCTCTTTCACCGCATCGACCCCTTTCTTATGCCCTGCAACCCGTGTGCGTCCTCTATCAAGTGCCCAACGTCCATTGCCATCCATAATAATTGCGACATGCCGAGGTATGCTCGCAGAAAATTCTGCGGCACTTACTGACGCTGACTTTTTTTGGAGGAACGTCATATAAAAAAGTCTACAACGTAGTCATACTTCCATTACTTCTGTTTCCTTGCCGGAGACGATCAGGTCAATTTTAGCCACCGACTCGTCTGTCAGACCCTGGACTTGATCCTGAGCGCGCTTTTCTTCGTCTTCATTAATCTCTTTTTCTTTTAGCAATTCTTTTAAATGAGTATTAGCGTCTCGACGAATGTTGCGTACAGCTATTCGTCCGTTCTCACCATCATTACGTACAACTCGAGTCATCTCTTTGCGTCTCTCTTCGGTCAACGGCGGCAATGGAATGCGAATGGTTTCGCCAGCGGTCATTGGATTCAAACCAAGATTCGCTTCCATGATCGATTTTTCAATCACCCGGATCATCGTTTTTTCCCACGGCTGAACAGTCAAGGTTCGAGAATCTGCGACAGATACCGAGGCCACCTGATTCAATGGTGTGGGAGTTCCATAATAATCAACCGTTAAGTGATCTAATAAAGCCGTACTTGCGCGCCCGGTACGTATCTTCATCAACTCTGCTTTCACAGCTTCAATCGACTTGTTCATTCGAGATTTAGCATCGGCAAGTATTTCATCAATCATCAATCCACCTCATAATAACTACTGGCACAATTCTCAGTGCGAATTCGATACTAGTTTGATACTAAAGTGCCAATGGGTTCCCCAAGAACAACCCCTCTAAGAGTACCACTTTCACTCAATGACATGACTCTTAAACGGGTATTATTGTCACGACACAGCGCTATAGCGGTGGAATCCATGACCGCAAGACGCTCTTGCAATATCTGGTCATAGGAAACCTGCTCGTAACGCTTCGCTTGGGGGTTGCTCATCGGATCGCTATCGTATACTCCATCTACTTTCGTCGCTTTTATCAGGAGGTTCACGTTAATTTCCGCGGCACGCAAGCTTGCTGCAGTATCCGTAGTGAAAAATGGGTTACCCGTACCCGCAGCAAAAATAACTACTCGGCTCGCTTGCAAATGTTTTACCGCGCGCATTCGCACATAGGGCTCAGCGATTGGAGATATAGGAATCGCAGACTGCACACGGGCTTCCACTCCGATATTTAACAATGCCTGCTGCAATGCGACGGCATTCATAACTGTTGCTAGCATTCCAATATAATCGGCAGATGCCCTTTCAATGCCCTGTGCCGAAGCACTCATTCCTCTAAAAAAATTGCCGCCGCCAACGACTATGGCCACCTCGACGCCCAGCGAATGAATATCGGAAATTTCTTCGCACACATGAGCGAGTGTGATCTCATTAATGCCAAACCCCTGATCTCCGCTTAACGCCTCACCACTAAGCTTGAGTAAAATTCTGCGATAGGTGATGTCAGGATTGGGCATATTGTCAGTGGGGAAATCCTGATCGATTCACGCCGCTCACGTTCCTTCAGCTTGCGCCATTACTTCTGCGACGAAGTCATCTTGTTTTTTCTCGATTCCTTCACCGACTTCATAACGTACAAAATGGCTGACCGTAGCATTTTGAGAAGCCAACAATTTCTCAACAGATTGATCAGGGTCTTTCACAAACGGTTGGCCTAACAAGGTGACTTCACTGAGATATTTACGCACCCGCCCTTCAACCATTTTTTCCATAATTTCAGGCGGCTTGCCACTGTCTTCAGCTTGTGCGAGATAGATGCTACGTTCTTTTTCAACCGTTTCTGGATCAACTTGATCGGCGCTAACACACAAAGGCTTGCTCGCAGCCACATGCATGGCAATATCATGGCCAAGATCCTCATCGCCACCTGACGATAAAATCACAACCGCAATTCGAGACCCGTGTTGGTAGAGGCTCAATTGGTCATCGCCTGCACCCACTAACTCGAATCTTCGAATACTGATGTTTTCACCAATTTTAGCGATAAGGTCTTGGCGAGTTTCTTCAACTGTTTTTCCGGAATCCATCACCAACAAAGCAAGCGTTTCAACATCCGACGGCTGATCAACCACAATGGTCTCGGCCAATTGATTGGCAAAATTGACAAAATTTTCATCTTTGGCGACGAAGTCGGTTTCACAATTAACTTCCAACAAAACAGAAATGCCGGCCTGGCCTGCCGTCACGATCACCCCTTCGGCCGCTATCCGACCAGCCTTTTTGTCGGCATGAGCAGCCCCCCGTTTGCGTAAATCTTCAATGGCGGTGTCGATATTGCCATCGGCTTCGGTTAACGCGTTTTTGCACTCCATCATGCCAGCACCGGTGCGCTCGCGGAGCTCTTTAACCATTGAGGCTGTAATAGCCATGTTTAATCCTCGATAGTGTGGGTTTTGTTAAAAGCTTGTTGAAACCTTTTTGAAACCTTTTTGAAACTTTTTTGAAACTTTTTTGAAACTTTTTTGAAACTATGTCGCGTCTTTATCTTTTGCGGCTGGCTTCTTCGGAGCTGCCTTCTTGGGAGCTGCCTTCTTTGCAGCTGCCTTCTTGGACGCTGCTTTCTTTGGCGCTACCTTCTCTGCAGCGGCCTTCTTTGGTGCCACCTTCTCTGCAGCTGCTTTCTTGGGTTCTGCTTTCTTGGGTTCTGCTTTCTTGGGTTCTGCTTTCTTGGCCGCAGGCTTGGCTTCTTTATCCGTTTTCTTTTCTACCTTCGCATCTGCTTTTGTTTCGATGTTTTTCTCAGTCTCTTTAGAGGATTCGGAAACTTTGTCAGCTTCAGATGCGGTTTTATCTTCGGGTTCTGATGCTGGTTTGATCTTAACCCTGGCGACAACCTTTGCCTTTTCCTTAACCACAGGTTTGTCAGAAGGTTCCAAGGCCACCGCATTGCCCTGCTCGTCAATTTCGACATAAGCATCATCCGTAGCAACAACGTTAACTGGTACGCTCTTGCGAGCTTCTTCAACGGTACTTTTGAGAACTTGCAGGTACAAACAAATAGCACGAATCGCGTCGTCGTTACCTGGAATAACATAGTCCACGCCATCGGGCACGCAGTTGGTATCTACGATCGCAACCACCGGGATGCCTAGCTTATTAGCTTCAGATACCGCGATATATTCTTGCTTCACATCAATAACGAACAGCGCATCGGGCAAGCCGTTCATATTTTTAATGCCGCCCAAACTGCGCTCAAGCTTAATGCGCTCACGATCCAGGGTCAGGCCTTCTTTTTTACTCAAACGTGCGTGAGATCCGTCGGCCTGGCTGGCTTCCAAATCTTTAAGGCGCTGAATAGAATTCTTGACCGTTTTGTAGTTGGTCAACATACCGCCCAACCAGCGATGATTTACGAATGGGATACCAATCTCTTCCGCCATCTCTTTAACTTGTTTACTGGCAGCACGCTTGGTGCCAACCAATAAGATGCTTCCACCATTAGCAACCAGCTGACCAACATAGTTCATCGCTTCTTTAAAAAGCGGAACCGTATCCTCAAGATTGATAATGTGAATTTTGTTGCGCTCACCAAAGATATAGGGAGCCATTTTGGGGGACCAGTAACGGGTCTGGTGACCAAAGTGCACACCAGCTTCCAACATCTGGCGCATATTTACATCCGACATCAGTGTTCTCCTGTATTCGGGTTTAGAACTAACACCTTTATTTGTCTGACCAACCGCCCCAGCAACCTTCAGTAGATAAACTTATTAATCTACTGATATTAATGGTTTAGCACCCGGATCAGATCGTCGATTTAAAGGCGCGAATTAAGTTGAGGCGCGTTTATACCACAGCGTTTTACGCATCACAATCCTTCGCGAACTTATCTTTAAATTGAACAAAAAGCGGGCAAGCGTTTGAAACCAGAATCCATTAAGATACGCGGCTAAATATCCGCAATAAATTCAGAATCGGACAGCGATGGCTATCACCCTTAAATCACCCCATGAATTGGACAAAATGCGCATAGCGGGCAAACTCGCTGCCGAGGTTCTCGATATGATCGAAGAACACGTCCGCCCAGGCGTTTCAACAGAGGAATTAAACACTCTTTGTCACGACTATATGACTCGTGAACAGCAGGTCATACCAGCACCACTAAACTATCGAGGCTTTCCAAAATCAATTTGCACCTCGGTGAATCATATTATCTGTCATGGGATACCCGGTAAAAAGGTTCTTAAAAACGGCGATATTATCAATATAGATATCACCGTCATTAAAGACGAATGGCATGGTGATACCAGCAGGATGTTCATTGTTGGGAAACCATCCGTTATTGCTAAACGGCTGTGTAATACTGCACGTAATTGTATGATGATTGGTATTGAAGCCGTAAAACCTGGAGCAACTTTGGGCGACATCGGGTATGCAATTCAACAACATGCGGAAAAGCATAATTTCTCTATTGTCAGGGAGTATTGCGGACATGGTATCGGCCGAATATTCCACGAAGATCCACAAGTTCTTCACTACGGCAAACCAAACTCCGGAACAATCCTGGAAGAAGGGATGGTCTTCACGATTGAACCGATGATCAATGCTGGCCGCTGCGAAACAAGATTGCTCTCCGATGGATGGACGGTCGTTACCAGCGATCACAGCTTGTCAGCCCAATGGGAACATACATTGGCTGTCACCAAAGATGGCTTTGAAATCTTAACGGTATCTGAAAATTCGGTGCGTTAATCTAACCAATATAAATGTATCTTCCTCGAAAACAACTTTTTAACCGCTCGCTGTTCGAAGAGCATCTGCTCGAGAACTCCCCAGAAATACGGGTTTACAAAAGTGCCCTGGAGCACGGTAAGGCATTTCTGAAGGATCATCACCTCAAGGGTGGCTCAGCGGTAGATCTGGCCTCTAACCACGCATGGCTGGTCGATGAATTACTGCAATTTGCCTGGCAACAGCACCGACACCTGCTGCCAGAGCGCACAAACATATCTTTAATAGCAGTCGGTGGGTATGGGCGAAATGAATTGCATCCTTACTCTGACATCGATCTATTAATCCTGCTCAACGGCAATCAGTACAAGCTGGCGCAGAATTTTGTCGAAACGATTGTGCGCTTTCTGTGGGATATTGGGATGGAAGTAGGTCAAAGTGTTCGTTCAATAGCGGATTGTGTAAAAGAGGCCAAGCAAGATGTGACCGTTATGACCAACTTGCTTGAGGCTCGTGCTTTGGTAGATGAAGATCGTCTGCTTGAAAAACTTGATGACAAATTACGCGGTGGTCGTGTTTGGCCGCCTGAGAAATTTTTTGATGCCAAGATGGAAGAACAAAAACGCCGACACGCACGTTACAATGAAACCGCCTACAATCTTGAACCAAACTTGAAGGAAGGCCCTGGTGGCTTGCGCGACTTGCACATGATCGGCTGGGTTTTTAATCGCTGCTACGGAATCCGAAGCTTTGCTGAAATGACCGAACAAGGGTTTATCAGTGAAGATGAGTATCGCACCTTGATTCGATCCCGCAACGTTCTCTGGAAGATGCGCAATGGGTTGCACTTTTTAAACGGTCGGCGCGAGGATCGTCTGCTATTCGATTATCAACGTGCGCTGGCTGAAGAATATGGGTACGTCGACGATAAAACACGTCTGGCGGTCGAACAGCTGATGCAGCGATACTACCGCACGGTTAAGGAAATCAGCTTCCAAAATGGTTTATTGCTCGAACTTTATCGGGTGACTTCGCTCAAAGAAAAGCACAAACAACCCCGTATAACCAAACTTAATCGTCGCTTTCAAATCACTAATGGTTCACTCGAGGTCTGCCAAAAGAACGTGTTCAAAAAGACACCTTTTGCTTTGCTTGAGGTGTTCCATCTTATGCAGCAGCATCCAGAAATCAAGGATATTAGCCCAGACACAGCGCGTTTGATTCGTGCAAATCTGGGTGAAATTAACCGCAACTTTCGCAAAGATATCACTAACCGAAGCCTGTTCATGGAGATTATTCGTCATAAGGATGGACAGACGCATGCCATGCGACGAATGAACCAATATGGTGTTCTGGGTGCTTATATTCCGGCTTTTGGCATTATTGTGGGCCAGATGCAGCATGATCTATTCCATGTCTACACGGTAGATGCACACACACTAATGGTATTTCGGAACCTGCGGCGCTTCGCACTGGGGCAAGATGCTGATGAGTTACCGCTAGCGGTACGCATTATGAAATCACTGGTAAAACCTGAACGGCTATTTATCGGGGCGTTATTTCATGATATTGCCAAAGGCCGCGGTGGCGATCATTCCGAGCTGGGTGTGCATGATGTTCTTGAGTTTTGTGCAAACCACGGTTTAAGCGAATACGACAGCAAGCTCTCTGCGTGGTTGGTTCGGAATCACTTGCTTATGTCATTCATCGCCCAACGCCGGGACATTAGCGACCCTGAAGTGATTAAGGAGTTTGCCGAAACGATGGGAGACCAGGAACATCTCGATAATTTATATCTTCTGACTCTCGCTGATATACGAGGTACCAGTCCACAGGTTTGGAACGCCTGGAAAGGGCAACTATTACTCGACCTGTATCGTAGTACAACACGGGCACTACGCTCGGGTGTTGGCGAGCCCATTGAACTCGAGAAACGAGTCGAATCTGCCAAAGAAAGTGCGCTTGAATATATTGACCAGAAAACCATTCTGCCAGAAACGATTAAACTATTTTGGGGCAGTATGCATGGCGACTACTTTACCCGCTACTCACCGGAGTATCTTGCCTGGCATGTACAAGTGATCGCACAACAATCCGTATTGAATATGCCGGTCATCGCGGTTCGTCATCACGATCAGCTCGAAACCAATATATTTTTAGTCTACGCACCTGATACTCAGGACTTATTAGTCAATGTTAGTGGTGGCTTCGAGCGGTGTAATCTAAATATCGTGGACGCCCGCTTGCACAGCAGCACTAGCGGGTTTGCTTTGCATTCGTTTGTTGCACTTGCAGAAGACACTAAGAATACTGCCGGAGAGCAATACCTTAAACGCATACAAGCCCGCTTGCGCGAAGCGATCATAAATCCCGAATCCAGTGCCTCGGCAGCACGACCAGCATCAAGAACACTAAAACAATTCCTTATAGAGCCTGTCGTTGCTTTCTCACAAAGTAATTCTGATTACACTACGATGGAAGTCATTGCTCGAGACCAACCAGGCTTATTGCGTAAAGTTGCGGTTTGTCTGCGCGACCATAAAATCGCGATGATTAATGCCAGAATCGCCACTTTTGGAGAACGTGCCGAAGATGTTTTTTTTATTACCAATCTCGAAGGATATCCGATCAAAGATAGTGAACGACTGGATAAGCTTGCCACCGCAATATGTGCGGATTTAAAACGTAAAACGCGTGCGCCTCGTACTCCTTCAAAGTGATGCTGAAGGAGTACTAGCAGCATAAGGACAATTAAAGGATAATTCCATCGAAACGCGCTTTACCCTGCTATTTTTAGGAAAACCATGTCAGATATTATTTCAATTATCGAAGACGCCTTTGAAAATCGAGCCTCTATTTCCCCCACCACGGTTGATCCAAATGTTCGTGCAGCCGTTGAACAAGCTATCGATCAACTGGACCGTGGAGAAGCTCGGGTTGCCGAAAAAATCGATGGCGATTGGGTCGTTCATCAGTGGTTAAAGAAGGCCGTACTTCTATCGTTTGGAATTCGCGACAACCAGCTCATGCCCGGAGGTCAGACCAATTATTTTGACAAGGTCTCCAGCAAGTTTAGTGATTATGACAATGGTCGCTTTAAATCTGATGGCTTTCGAGTTGTGCCCCCTGCGATGGCCCGTAAAGGAGCCTATATCGCCCCGGGTGTGGTGCTGATGCCCTGTTATGTCAATATCGGTGCCTACGTTGATTCTGGCACCATGGTCGATACCTGGGCGACCGTTGGCTCGTGTGCACAAATTGGTAAAAATGTTCATCTGTCGGGAGGAGTAGGCATCGGCGGTGTACTCGAACCCATTCAGGCTGGGCCAGTCATCATCGAAGATAACTGCTTTATCGGCGCGCGTAGCGAAGTGGTTGAAGGTGTCGTCATTGAAGAAGGCGCGGTACTCTCCATGGGTGTGTTTCTGGGGCAAAGTACGCGAATACTGGACCGCGAAAGCGGTAACGTCAGTTATGGACGGGTGCCCGCAGGAGCCGTTGTAGTGCCTGGTTCCATGCCCGCCAAAGATGGTTCTCATAGCCTCTACTGCGCAGTAATTGTTAAACGCGTAGACGCCCAAACTCGTGCAAAAACCGCGCTGAATGATTTGCTACGGATTGATTAACCCTTTCATCTGATTAAGCATCTGAAATGGACGATTCCACTTTAGCGCTAACCAGGGAACTCATCGAGTGCAGCTCGGTAACGCCCGCAGATGGTGGTTGCCAGGAATTGCTGGCAAGCCGACTGGAAGCTATCGGCTTCACCTGTGAGCGCCTTAAATTTGGTGACGTTAGCAACCTGTGGGCACGTCGCGGTGAAACTCATCCACTACTCGCTTTTGCCGGACATACCGATGTTGTACCACCGGGTAATCTTTCGGATTGGACATCGAACCCTTTCAAGGCAGTTGTTCGCGACGGCATCCTGTACGGTCGGGGCGCAGCCGACATGAAATCTTCGATCGCAGCTTTTATCACGAGTATCGAATCTTTTGTCTGTGATCATCCTGAGCACAATGGTTCGATTGCTCTGTTAATTACCTCAGACGAAGAAGGCCCAGCCACACAAGGAACCGTCAAGGTCATGGAAACGTTGGCCGAACGTGACGAAATCATCGACTATTGCATTGTGGGTGAGCCCACTTCGATAACCACGCTGGGCGACACCATCAAAGTCGGCCGTCGTGGCTCCTTTGAGGCAAGCCTCGAAGTGTTTGGAACCCAGGGGCATATCGCCTATCCGCATTTGGCGGATAACCCTATTCACAAATTGGGTGACTTAATCAAGGCGCTCACTTCGATGCAATGGGATGCCGGCAACGAGCACTTTCCACCCACATCGCTACAGATATCAAACATCAACAGTGGCACTGGGGCTACAAACGTTATTCCTGGATCGGCGCGTATCAACTTTAATTTACGCTATTCGACCGAAACTAACGTACAGCAAATAGAAACAACCGTTACCCGAATTCTCGATTCGCTCAATATTCAGTATCAAATAAACTGGACGCATTCTGGTGCGCCTTTTTTGACTGATAAAGGCGCACTACTCGAAGCCACCTGCTCGGCAATAAAATCAGAATTGGGAATCGATGCTGAGCTATCTACCTCAGGAGGCACTTCTGATGGCCGCTTCATAGCGCCAACCGGCACAGAAGTCATTGAGCTTGGCCCACTAAACGCCAGCATACATAAAGTCGACGAGTGTGTTGACGCCACCACACCAGCGCAATTATCAGTTTTATACTCTACTATTATGCGGAACCTGTTGTGCGCCTGAAGTGCATCGGATCACACGAGCATCGGTAAAACCTAAAGCCAACCGGTTTAGCTTCCCTCTCAGTTATCCTCATCGTGGTCGTCCACATCTAATTGACCCGATAAACGCCGTCGAATATGCGACCACGACATTCCCGCACCGAGTACCAGTGAAATAAACACAATACCCACCCAGGTAAGAATTTGCGAGTCTCCGCTCTCTAACCAACCGACGTCGAACGCCCACCACACCAGCGCCGCAACCAGCGCAACGGCTAATGTTGTGCCAACCATGCCTAATGAACGAACCGTTGCTCTGAGATAGATTACCCAGCCAATGAGTAACAACAGTGCGGATACCGCCATTACTGGCGTAATAGCGGAATAGTTAGGTAGCGCATCTGATAACCAGTGATAAAGCGAATATTCCGTGGGGTTATAAGTGAGTCCCACCAGCAGAAAAGCGAACAACCATCGCCAGAAAAAATTAATTATAGAGAATTTAGTCATTTTCTTATCCGAGTTTCTATGCCAACGTTATTTATTACAAACGAGGTAAGTGTAGTGCCCTATACTAGTTGCACCGTAACTCAGATATTACCTGTAATTGATGAAAATTAGCGTACATTTTTAATGAAATATGGCGAACCAAGATTCGCACAAAGGTGCTGTTTAGTTGCCGTTCAGGTGTAATTTTAATCCAACCACTGTCGCGCATTTCTGAACAATCGCATCCATGGCCCATCCTCGCCCCACGCTGGATCACGCCATGAATTACTTACCGCACGAAACACCCGTTCAGGGTGCGGCATCATAATCGTTACCCGACCGTCTTCATTACAAACGCCGGTAACGCCGCCCACCGAGCCATTCGGATTATAGGGGTAGACGTCGGTAGGGCAGCCCTGATTATCGACAAAACGCAAGGCCACTGTCGACTGATCTAATTCATCATTACTGTACACCGCTCTACCTTCACCA
>JABJKL010000081.1 GCA_018660405.1 Pseudomonadota bacterium
CGAAAACTCTCTCTTAAACAATCACCTTAAACTGTCCAACTAGTGCTGACGGGGTACATTATTTAGATGAGAGTAGCGCTTATGATGGTGAAGGCCATGTAGGTGATTTCAAATTATTTTATAATGGAGATTTAGTTCTCCAAACGATGTATACAAAAAAGTATCCTAGCGATGAGTGGTCAGCGGTTATAACAGAAATATTTTTTGATGAATCTGCTGTGGAGATATTAAAGTTATCAAATTGGATTGAAGAAACCCAAGAATTTGTTATAGAACAAAAGCAAATTCTTGATGCTAAAAAAACAAAGGAAGATGCGGAGAATGACTTAAAAGAAGCAAAAGAAATTGATGATAATTTCGACTTGGGTGACTATGAATAATTTATGGGGTGGATGTTTTTACTTTTTCGCTAGTTTCAGATGGGTGCACCCACCCTATTCGAGTAACAAGCAGTTTTGCTCCCCCCCACCCCTAAATTATCCTAATCGGGGGGAGACATAACCTCGGATTTTAAGGGGTTACTTTCAAATAAGGGGGTATTATTGGGGGTATAAATTAACGGTCTATCTTTAAAATAGTTATTTATTAATAGCTTATAGGTAACTATCGGTAGTCGCCGCCTCCACCATACAAAAGAAAAGGTCACCCAAAGAGTGGCCTTTTCTTTTGTCCGTTGAAACGCTGAAATAGACCTCTACCCATCAGGATTCGACAAATTCGACAGGATCGAATTTGCACTGCCAAAGGCAGCCCCGAAGGGGCGAGTTTCATGGATGAGACGAGTATTCCCGCCACTTCTCATATACCTGGTTTTTTGTATGGTACATTTGCCATTCAATCATGCTTCAAACCAAGAAAATTTACTGCCATAATGCATTTTCTTGAATTGCTAATTTCGGAGCTGGAGGTTCATATGCGAATACTGATAATTCTTGCTTTTCTAATGCCCACAACCGTCCTCGCCTGTAACAGCACCTTTGACTGCAAACTAGGCTCCAAATGCCTTAAAACGGGCAGTACATCTGTGGGAATTTGTGTCGACGGGAACAATTCTGGCAACACCTACGACCAGAATTTGTATAAACGAAACCCCATCAAGGATGACAGAAGCCGAGGTAAATCGTGCAACCATAACTTCCAGTGTGGGATCGGAAACAACTGTATTAAGTCAGGCGGGTCTTTTAATGGGGTTTGCAGTCAATAGATAAATCATATGACCGTTATTTCAGGAACACTTAATTGAATCTCAAAAGTCTCTCCTTATGAAGGTCGCGATCAAGGTACCGCCAATATAGAAGTAGATGGCAAACCACATGCGTTGCATTTTCTTAAGCCGAATCATATCTATGCCTCTTCGTAGATTGATGGGGAAAATTAAGTCAATTCCGGCATATTTGATTCTTTCATAGTTACCCGACCTCCTTAAGTTGTTGGGGCTCTATCTCCAAAGCAGCAGCCAGCTTTTCCAATGTAGCTTTGCGCATTATGCCACCCGGCCTCTCAAGTTGAGCAATTCCTGCTTGTGTCATTCCAACGCGATCCGCGAGCTCTGCTTGAGTTAAACTGGTGTGTCGCCGCCATGCTTTAAGCATTGAGTCGCCGTCTAGCATTATCGTCGTGACCACGTCGTGCGGTAGCAATGGCTCGTTCTCCCTAAAGCTAAATATGTTGGACGTCATTTTCCGAAAATCAACGTAGTTACTAGCGTTCTGGATGTTAATTTTGACCAGCGAACCATTCTTTGCATAGTCAATATTCACATCTTTAGATACCTCTTTACTTTGCGCGATTTGTATTTCCCGAAAATCGATGTATAGCGAGTCTGTCGCTACGTCATAGTTAATTTTCACTTTATAAACCCTCAATGTACCGGGCGGCGTTAATTCTTGTGGTTAAGTATATTATCATTTATGAAAGATCCTGAAATGAAGGAATTTTACGATCGGATTGCAGCGGGAATGGCTCTAGCTGCTAAGGCAAGCGAATAAAGGGCACGGCACGAAATACTGTTTATAGGCGCTGTAACGGTAGCCATCTTGATCGTAGCTAAGCATTTCATCTGAGTTTTCCTTATGTCACCCTACTATCTCGACGCACAATCCTGATCCTGACTACCTGCGAGAGTTAGTCGCGGGCATCGGTGACCCCCCAGCTTACTCCATTTCTTAAACAGGAGCATATCTATGCCTCTTCGTAGATCGATGGGGAAAGCTAAGATAATTCCAGCGTGAATGCAAAAAATGCAAACCTAATTTGAAGAAGCACTAGCTTGAAATTGTTAAAACAGGGCATATTGCCGCCCTAAGCACCTGTTCAGCCGTGCTTTCGCGAACGGCGTCCAGAAAGCCATGGTGCCCGGTGGTAGGCAATACAATCAAATCAGCACTATTTGCACTTGCGGTATCTAGAATTTCTTCGACAACAGGACCTTGAGCGGTCACTTTTCGCCATGTCCAACCTGCTTGCTTTTCAATTTCAAGGTTAGGCAAGTCCTCATTTTCACCGACATGCAAAAGCGTAATGGTCGTTTGCTCGCATTTAAGCACGCCTAGCAACTCAATCACGATGCTAACAGCCTTCTGCGGATCAGGTTCAAAATTCACCGGAATAATAATATTGTGCAAATGAACCGAGCCATCGCCCACCGATACAAAGCCATCGACACCACTGAGAATAAACAGTGTCGGGGTGCTGTAGCGTCGCGCAATCGACTTTGAAATCGATTTATCTAACCATCGCGCACGCCCACTTTTGTGATGTGTTGACATAACGATCAAATCTGCAACATGGTGATCAAGATAACCCAGAATAGAACGAACAGAGTCATGTTCCGTGCCAACCACCTTGGCTACATCAATACCAAGCCTTAATCCATCTCTCTTGTGAGCCTCAGAAAGTGCCAATAGCCCCCACTTCTCGAGCGTTTCACGTACCATTGGAAAATCACTCCACATGGCATCTTCGTGAGGCCGGTTGGCGTGAAACAAGGTTAACAATCCTTTATTGGCGAGACTTAACTTGAGTGCATGCGCAAATGCATGCCCGCCTATATCAGATAAACCCAGATCGGTCGGATGAAATATTTGGCTCAAGCCCATCATTGACTGTTATACTACTTATAATTGATTTTTCAAATAGTACCACACTAGGCCGGTTTTATATTGATCTGGTTCAATCTGCCCAGCAATAGGGCTATCTGAATACCTACATTCTAAACGTCTGCTTTGGAGAAAGCGGTCATTCAGCCCACACGCGCTTAATCCACGGTATTGCCGCTGTTAAATGTGGGGCATATCGAGGAATTTCATAGTGAGTAATCCCCTCCACCACCACAAGATCGACGGATGCACCCTGACTCTGCAGTTGCTCCACGGTGATCTGACTCAACTCCAACGGAACCACTTCATCAGCTGTGCTGCTAATGAGATACATCGGCGTCTTCCAATCAAAGGTTGTGGAGTCAGCTTGCGGCCGCCCGGCCATTGCAAGCGCTGCCTTAAAACGCTCTGGGTGGCGAGGCGCTATGTACCACGTTCCGCCTGCCCCCATACTGTAGCCCGTTAGAAGTGTCCTGTTAGCGTCGATGTTGTAGTGGGCCTCGATGTAATCCAGCAACTCCAGGACGTGTTGCTCCGATGTCGGATTGGCCCAGTTTCCAGCGGCACTGTCTGGAGCCACGATAATCGCACCCAATTCACGAAGCGCAGGCTCGATCAGTGACTGGAGCAGTCCTCGACCATAGAACGGAGTGACTTGCCCTCCATAGTGGAGTGACACGATCAGCGGTGTCGGTTCCTGCCCGGTATATCGGTCCGGGATCGCCAATGTGTAGCGACGTTCCGATTCCGGCAATGTCATCTGAAAGATGCCCGGCTCAGTTACGCTTAAACTGGCGTTGTCTTGAGCTTGGACCGCGACCGGACTCCAGAAACATGCGAGTAAAACTACTGCACTTACTCTCCTCATCGTTCTTATCATCACTCTCCTCGTCATTAGCGCTTGAGACAGCGCGCAATCATTTGGTACCACCACTTTCGGCCAGACCAAGAAACGCTCATAAGCACATTCTTCAAGCCACTCATTTACGGAAATATTTATCTATTGACCCATTCGGTCACGAAGGGCCTTTCCACCCCAATACGTTCGAGATAACGCTTTTGAAAGGATTATCCCTGATGCTTTAAAATAATAGTAAGAAGATTGCCGACTTTATGATAGCTTGCTTAGTCGAATTAAACTAAAACTGGTAGGGGAATAGTATGAAACAACTAATTATAGGGCTTGCGGTGGGCGCTGTTGCTGTCTATCTTTATTTTGGAGCTCAGACAGCCGAAGAAGTTATGGAGGTTGAGACAACTTCATCAGAGGTAGTTCCTGCATCAGAGGTGGTTCCTGCAACAAGCTTTGCTGCTGTACCTGGGCAAGTTGGTGGCCAGGATTTTTTTGGTGCTTACGATGTGGTTGCTGGATGGCCTATCAATATTGCTGATCAAATTGAAGGCCACGAGGATTGGACTTGGGGCGCTGGACAGTCAGTTTTTCCTGAGAGTCCTGACCGTGTATTTGTTTTAGTACGCGGTGAAATACCTAACGTGGAACGGCCTCGCAATGTCAGTTTGAGAGAGATTGGTATCCCGGCAAACTTCCCAATAAGCAACAGTGTGCCTTGGCGTAATACGACCAACACATCGCTACCGGTGGGTGTCGACGATACTACAGATAATTGCCCCCCAGAAAGTGCTAGAGGAGTATGCGGAGTCGACGTAAGGTGGGAACATACGATCCTGGTATTTAATCGCGAGGGTGAAATTATCGAAGACTGGACTCAATGGGATTACTTATTGAGACGTCCCCACTTCATTACCATAAGCCCATTTGATCCAGAGAAGCACGTTTGGATAGTTGATGATTATCGACATGCGATATTTAAATTTACTAATGACGGATCAGAATTAGTTCAAACAATCGGTATTCCGAATGAGTACGGCGATAATAATGACCCAACACGCTTTAACCGACCTACCTTTATGGCCTTCCGATCGGACGGCGGTTTTTTTGTAACCGACGGATATCGAAACACAAGAGTGGTGAGGTTTGATGCTGACGGTAATTACATGATGCAGTGGGGGGAACCAGGCACGGGTGAATATGATGAAACCCGACCAGGCTTCATGAATAATGTACATGGTCTGGCAATAGACCATGAAACTAGTGACGTTTACATAAACGACAGAAACAACAACCGGGTTCAGGTATTTAATGAGGACGGTGAGTATCTTCGTGACTGGAGTTTTGGCGGCAGACCTTCAAACATCCATCTGTTCTATATGGGCCAGGATCGAATGCTTTGGGCGTTTGATCAGGGTACACAAAAGATGTTGAAGTACGACCGAGAGGGTCACTTCTTGTATTCATTTGGATCATTTGGTGTATCACCTGGCGGATTCTTTGGTGTTCATGGAATTGCGGTGGACCAAGAGGGCAGTCTTTATGTGGCTGAAGTTGGAAATGGAGGCGCACAAAAATACACTCCTAAAGAGGGTGCAAATCCAGAGCTTCTATTAGGAGCGCCTACCTATTCAGCTTGGTAATAGTAGATAAGGAGAAAATGACTGCTTCTGGCCAGAAGCAGTCATTTGAATATACAAACAGATTCGACTTTAAGCGCATTTCAGGGTTCAACACCGAACTGATAAAACCCTTCAGCATTCGTGTTAGTAATTCCGGTTGATAATAGATCATCATCGTACGCTCTATAGTCAGGTTTGAAAAAATCGCGCCTCTCTGAGCCCAATAAATCACGAAACCAGAAGGCAATAATTTCCACAGCGCTCAGCAACGCAACGAACTTTGCGGGCTGCACTTTGTCGTGGACTATTCCTGCTCGCAGCCCGAGCTACGAGATGTCGGGTTATAGCCTTCTAGAACCGTCGCAGACCTTCTAGTCGTGTGGTAGCCCCTCGAGCACGTAGGTGCTGATGTCGTGGATTTCTTCGCTTGTGAGCGTGGCACCGAACGGCGGCATTGCATCGAAGCCCTCCGTGACCCGCAGCATGATTACCGCGAGATCGGTTGCAGCTGTCAGCGGTACGCCGCCGGCGTGCCCGCCCTCACCTTGATCGCCGTGACAGAACGCGCACGCGCCGTCGAATAGTGTTTTTCCATTCGCGAAATCAGGCGTGCGGTCGGGAATAGCAGTGAGCAGCGGCCGGTCGCTGGGTTCCGGCACCTCACTGAGCGCGCCGTCCAGGGAGAATAGCCACAAGCTGTCGCCGCGGGGCGAGCCGATATACGCATTGCCAGCCGAGAACGCGGCGACATACTGCGTGCCTTCGTGTTCAAAAATCGCGGCAGGCGCGTTGGCACCGGCGCCGGTCTGGAACTCCCAGAGCACGTCGCCGTTGCTTGAGTCGAGCGCCGTGAGCCGGCCGTCGTGACGGCCTGTGAATACGAGGCCACCTGCGGTTACCACCGAGCCACCGTGGCAACGATTTCGCCAGCGCGTTCGCCAGGCGATCGTGTTGGTACGCATATCCATGGCCGCGAAGATGCCGCTCATATGTATCGGTAGCGCGCCGAAGCGCCCGCCGAGGTAGCGGTCGCCGACCTCCATGGGGTAATCCTCGTAGATGCCACCGCGGAAAAAAGACATGCGATCGGTTGCGCAAACATAGAGCAAACCGGTTTCGCGATCGTATGAACTCGGCGACCAGTTCGAGCCGCCGCTATGTCCGGGCTTCATGACTTGGCCCTCTGGACCGAAGGGAGTAAAAATACGGCCCTGATTCACCAACGGCGGATAGCCTTCAGGGGCGATCTCGACTTGCTGGGGCACGAATGCATCACCGATCGGATACGGCTGCGTCGGGCTCGTACGCTGGTGTTCGTCTTGTGGCACTGGTCGCTCCTCGATGCCGATCAGCGGCTCGCCGGTGATGCGATCGAGGATGTAGACCCAACCTGTCTTACTGGGCTCGGCGAGGGCCTTGCGCAGGGTACCATCGATTTCGATGTCGAATAGAACGACCGGGCTCGGCGAATCGTAGTCCCAGAGATCATGGTGGACTTGTTGAAAATGCCAGCGATATTCGCCGGTCGCGGCTTCGATCGCCACGATCGAGGTTGCAAAGAGATTATTGCCTTCGCGCACGTTGCCGTTGAAGTCGGGGCCCGGGTTGCCGGTAGAAAAATACATAAGCCCGAGTTCTGGATCGACGGCCGGCGTCTGCCAGACCGTCGCGCCGCCATATTTATAGACCTCACTGTCGGCAGGCCACGTGTCGTGGCCGACCTCGCCAGGGTTCGGTACTGTGTAGAACGTCCAGACAGGCTCGCCATTGCTCGCGTCGTATGCCTTCAGGCGCCCTTGCACACCGTTTTCGGCACCCGCAAATCCCGTGACGACGAGACCGTCGTAGTACAGCGGCGCGCTCGTAATACTAAAGCCTTCCTGCCAACGCTCGGCTTGCACGGACCAGACGATCTCGCCGTTGCGCTGATCCAGCGCGAGGAGCTTGCCGTCGAGCTGGCCGACGAAAATCTTGCCATCGCCCATCCCCAAGCCACGGCTGGCCCAGCCGCAACAGATGGAGCTGATCGTTTGATCGAGGTTCGCTTCATACGTCCAGAGCATTTCGCCCGTGTCGACGCTGATGGCGAAGACGTCGTCAGCCCCAGTGATGATATAGATGACACCGTTATAGACGATCGGGGTGGCTTCACCGGAGTATTTCGCGCCAATCCCCGAGCCGTTGAGTCGGGCGCGCCAGACGCCCTTGAGATCGGCGACATTATCGCCATTGATCTGCGTCAGCGGAGAGTAGCGCTGATTATAGATATTGCCGCCATTCGTGATCCAGCCATCCGTCGGCAGATTGGTCAGCTCGGCACTAGAGAAAGCAGGCGATTGAGCTGATTGCGCATGCCCAACACTGACGGAGATTGCGGCAAGGAAGACCAGAGCGACCGATGCCGCTAGCAGCGACTTTAGGCCGTTGTTTCTCATATTCATAGAATTACGCATACTGCACTCCAGCGTTAGATTCACGCCGATTTCGGGAAGTGGGTAGGTATAAGCAGTATAAAGCTATGTTCCGTTGGTTGAAACACTGGCTGGAACATAGTTTTAAGGTCTGCAAGCATTGGCGATTACGGCCGTCGAACAACGATACTGGTACTACCGTCTCAGTCTGATTTTCTACGGCGGGGTACGCCCCCACCGCTGGCGGCAGCTCATTCTGCCTTGCTGAAGAAAAAATGGCGCATGGCAGCTGTAACGAGCGTGTGAGAACGCCGCTACTCTGTTGAGTTACCGCATACAAAGTTGGCAGCATCATCGGTACTCCCGGATCCCATGTACTGTGCCATTTGCGGATAGGGGCAGACGGGACGCGTGCGCGCGACGCCGAGGCTCGGATCGTCGCCGACAAACTTGGTCGCTATAATGCGCCCAGGTGCCTCGTCTTCTTCGACCCAGCGGACGACTGCGCCCATGATATCTCGTTCGGGATCATTCAGATAAACCAGTGGATTACTGGGGGCGCCGAATACATTTGGGCCGGGTCCACCACCGCAATGATGGAAGCCAGGAAGCATGAACAGGCGCGCAAAATCGTCTGTGTCGTCTCCGTGTACTTTCTGAACCTCGCCGTAGTACCGGATCAGCTGGAGTGGCGGCGTAGAGTGATCTGCCCACCCATTGAAAAAGATTAGTTTGCCGCCGCGGTTTTCGAAGGCGGTCAGGTTGGGGTCGTCCGCATCGTGCTCGGCCGCAAACGGCTCAAGCGCCGCTGGGTCTGTGTCGATGTCAAACTCATTTATCGGATCATAATCCGGACCGAACACCACCCAACGCATGAATGCGTCCATGTACATGAAGTTGCTGGATGGATAGCCATGCATAACACCGGACCCTGTGACATAGGCCGGATAGTCATCCTCATGGCCAGGAAAGTACCCCGCATACAGGCTCTGGCCCGCGGAGTTCGTTGGCCCGTCAAGAATCTTCCGCCACGCGTCTACCTGGGCTGATGTCAAGCACTGCGCATTATCCTCGCCTTTGCAGGCCAACACCTCGGGATCGAAGTCGCACTGGTCAGGACGATCGATTACGCCGTCCTGTATTCCGTCCCGCGCGTCGCACATGGCAAGGGTTGCGTTCTCCATTGCCGGAACCTTGTAGGGAGGTATCTCGGCATTCAGCAGAGCCTGCTGGCTCCAATCAAACATCACCATGAGGCCAGTTCGATCAATCACGGGGCCACCGACGACGACCCCATCGAAATCTTCCGGGTAGCGCTGCACGGACATAAGCCCCATCTTGCCGCCGTTAGAACAGCCCATAAAGTAGGAATGCTCGGCCGGCTC
>JABJKL010000077.1 GCA_018660405.1 Pseudomonadota bacterium
CAAATGATATTTGATATTCGGACTTGTCAAAACCCAACGATTCCAAAATAGAGTGCTGTGCCCAGTTAAACGCCTCAGAAGAAACACGTGCGCTTAAATGAGCCTTGCTGTGGGTATTCGCGTAGTACGGTAAGAATTTAGCAATACAATCCTGTGAGGACCTTAATGGCAGTGGTGAAGCGGCTGAGTCCAGGTGGACTCTACGTACATTGCTGCCGGTGGCAAGAGGTATAAGAGTATCCAGGCCGATAAATTCAGGAATTTGAAACATTGTTGCTTAGCTATAGTTCAACTGTAATTTAACATAATATATATTATGCGACATTTGTATGATTGGTAAAGAGCTCTTTCCAGGCCGATTGTTCCAAAACAGGCGGTACTTCCCTTGTTAGCCTGATACCGCTTGTGCGTGGCGAAAAAGCTTAAAGAAATTGCTGGTTGTTGCCTTGGCAATATCATTTAAGCTGATACCCCTAAGCTCAGCGATATATTCAGCTGTGTGCTTAACAAACGCCGGTTCATTGGTTTTACCACGATGCGGCACAGGTGCAAGGTACGGAGAGTCAGTTTCGACCAATAATTTGTCCAGCGGCGTACGTTTTGCGACGTCTTTAACCTCTTCTGCGTTTTTATAGGTCACAATGCCCGACATAGAGATATAAAAGCCAAGCTCCAACGCTTGTTCGGCAACTGCCCAGTCTTCAGCAAAACAGTGCATAACGCCCCCACATTCTGAAGCGTGGTTGTCTTTAAGTATATTCATCGTGTCTATTGCGGCATTTCGGGTATGGATGATTAACGGTTTTTTAGAGTCCTTACTGGCTTCAATATGTACGCGAAATCGTTGTTTTTGCCAATCAAGATCGCCTGTGGAGCGAAAATAATCCAAGCCGGTTTCACCTATTGCCACGACCCGCTCGTGCGTTGCTAATTTTGTAAGTTGATCGGCTGTGACCTGTTGGGTCAGGTCTTCGTTAGGATGTATCCCGACCGAGGCGAAGACATTCGGATATCGCTCTGCAAATCCGATCACCTGCGGAAAATCGTCAAGATTCAAATTAACGCACAGCATATGCCCAACCCCGTTAAGCGCTGCGTTTCTCATAACGGCAGCCTCATTCGCTACGAGGTCGGGGGAATTAATATGACAGTGTGAATCAACAAATTGCATCTGTTCTACCCAGGGGCCATTGAGTACGGTTTTAACATCTTCAGAAGGCTATAACACCATTGCACAAGGATTTTTGCTACATGGTGTGAGTCGTTTTTTTCTTGGAAGCTAACTGCTTGGTCAGGCGAGTCTCTATCAATCTTTTAATCTGAGTCTTGTTGCTTCCGGTAAACTGTACGCCAACGCCCGGCTGCCGATTTGCTTCAGCACCTACCGGTGTAATCCAAATCACTTCGCACGCAATAGATAACTTATCGGGATTATCAGGAAGCTTTACCAGTAAGTTGACTACATCACCAAGCTTGTAATCGTTTTTGTAATCGTTTTTGTAATCGTTAGCACTCGGTACAAATAAACCACCATTACTTATAAAGGGCATATATGCCTTATATAATTCGTGATCGTCCTTAATTTCCAATGAGATCGCGGCGGGTTCAGACGCCGTATTGGTTTTTGGGTCTTTATCCATCATAAATATGTATACGAGTTCTTTGCACGGCCGGATGGTAAGTATAAACGATTCAATTCTCTTTCCCTGCCTTGGCTAAATCGATTGCCAATGATTCTAAAATCAGTAGTTTATCGCTTGTTCCAGACATCAAGTGCGCTGTTTTTAGAATTTGCTGCCATAACAGAAATAGTTTATGCAAGTTTAGCCGTTTTCCCTGCTGGTGTAACCATTGCTTCTGAGCCGTATAAAAAGCGGGTTCGATCGCTTCATTCGACCGACACCGTACAATATCTGAGAATAAGCGTTGAACGAGTCGAACGATTAACTCTGGCGATTCATCATGCCATTGCTTTGCCGCTCCAAGTGGCTCCGTTTTGCCTGATAAAACATCGCACAGCTGACGTAATACGCGTGAGTGCTGCTCCCGTTCACCCGTTTGATGAAGTGCCACAGCGGCCAACGGGGCACCGCCTGCAAATGCCAATAAATCGTCTATATTTTCAATATCACCCAAAGCCTCGCCCTCGCTAGCGCCTTGTCTGGCAAGCTGTTCCAGCCAGCTTCGTGCAATATGAATTTCGGGAATTCTAAAATAAATCGGTGTACAGCGGCTTCTAATGGTCGCTGGCAAACTATCCGGCCGGTCACTGACCAG
>JABJKL010000154.1 GCA_018660405.1 Pseudomonadota bacterium
GCAGTAAACTTGAAGAAGGTGAATTTGCAGTTCATGTCCTAGATGTGGGGCAGGGCCTGTCAGTCGTTGTGCAGACAAACAATAAAACAATGCTTTACGACACCGGTGCACGGTTTGCCAATGGCGGTACCGTTGCAGCTTCGGTGGTACTTCCGTGGTTGCGGCATTATGGCATCAGGCGTTTGGACTATTTGGTGATCTCACACGCCGACAATGATCATATGGGCGGCCTGGATGATGTGATGAAGGCCGTTGAGGTGGTAGAAATACACACCAGCGTTGAAAAATTATGGGGTGACAGCGCCTTCGATTGCAGTAAGTTGTCTCCGTTTACGGTCGATGGAGTACGCATGCAATATTTGCATGCGGGCAAGCGGTACGAATCCGCTAATAATCAATCCTGCGTGCTAAAGCTTTCTGCGCTCAGGGGTTCTTTTTTGTTAAATGGGGATATAGAAAAACGGCCTGAAGGAGATTTGGTCGAATATTATCAAGAGCAATTAAACAGTGATGTCATGTTAGTACCGCATCATGGTAGCAAGACCTCTTCCCGGCC
This sequence comes from Pseudomonadota bacterium, assembly GCA_018660405.1. Lineage (GTDB taxonomy): Bacteria > Pseudomonadota > Gammaproteobacteria > Arenicellales > Arenicellaceae > UBA10349. The sequence continues at coordinate 557 of JABJKL010000154.1, forward strand.
TGTATTTATTGATGCGGTGGCACCGCGCGATGTGGTGATTTCCAGTGGGTATTTAAATTCTTATGGGCATCCCGCCAGTAACGTCGTCAGCCGTTACCTGCGGCGCAGCATGCGCGTGAGCAATACGGCAACGTCAGGAACGATAAGCTACCTGTTTAGCTCAAGCGGTATCCAGATAAGCAATTATCGGAACTCATCAGCCCGATATTGGCGTGCAGATGGTGAAACGAATTTGTGAGAAGGGCTCCTATGACAGGCCCAATTTTATCTAGTGTAGTGTATTGAACAAACGTGTATATCAGCGCGATGACAAGCATTCATATAATAGGCGCGCCTCGCCGCGAATGACGAGTCCTTCACAAGAGGCGCAACAACGTAGATGAATGCTTGCGATAGCGCCCGAAGGGAGTCCCCCAAACAACCCAATCCATCGTTGCAGCTTTTGCAAAGGGAGCGACCATTCGCTCCAAGCTGCGCCTCGACTCGGGTTATTTGGGAGACTCTGATACATACGTTTGTTCAATACACTTCACTGGAGGGGTACGCATTTTGCCGGGATTTGTTACTATCGCAATGCAAGTTAATTATTAATCGATCACTTACTAAATGTTTGAACTGTTCCGTGCGGGTGGCCCTCTGATGTGGCCGCTACTTTTTTGCTCAGTCGTGGCGTTAACCATTATTGTTGAACGATTTTGGTCTTTAAGCGCGACCTCTGTGGCACCGGCGAATCTGGTTGAAAAAGTTAAAGATTTACTTGCGGCGCCAGAAATTGATCTCAAGCTTCTTGATGCACTTGAACAGCATTCACCGCTTGGAGAAATTCTTGCTGCTGGAGTTCGGAATGTTGTGCATGGACGAGATGCGATGAAGGAAGCGATAGAAGAATCCGGGCGGCATGTGGTACACGAATTGGGCCGTTATCTCAACACACTAGGTACTATTGCGGTAATTACTCCGTTAATAGGCCTGCTGGGCACAGTAATCGGTATGATTCGTGTGTTTACTGCCATTACCGTCAGTGGTGTTGGGGATCCGAGTATTTTATCTGGCGGCATTTCCGAGGCATTGATTACTACCGCAAGCGGCTTATCGGTAGGCATCCCCGCTTTGATGTTTCATCGTTACTTTAAGGGGCGCGTTAATCGCTTAACAGTGCGACTCGAACAACATGCGGTGTATATGGTGAACGCGATTCAATCGGGTGATTATGACAATGAGCGCTAGCTCCGTTATAAATTTCCCCAAGCACACGATTCCTTGGCAATTATTGTATACGGGCATACCGTTCCGGTATGGGCAATGACCCCATAGAGGCTTGATCTTGAAATTCTCAGAGCCAGAACCCGAAGATACAAACATCGAGTTAACACCGTTAATTGACGTGGTATTTATACTGCTGATTTTCTTCATGGTGTCTACCACCTTCACGCGTGAAGCGACCATCGAGGTCAATTTGCCTGAGGTTTCAGAGCAGGCAGAGGAGCAACCAGAGCCGAACAGTTTTGAGCTGCACATAACCAGGAATTCCTCTTATGCACTCCAAAAATCAGGCGAGGAGAGCGCTTCTTTACTACTTGATAATGAGCTGGACACGCTACGTCGAGCGCTGCAAGAAGTGGCTGCTCCTGAGGTGCTGATGATTATTCGTGCTGACCGCAAGGCTCCCCACGAAGCGGTGGTCCAGGCCATGGACGTGGCGGGTAAACTGGGCATTCAGCGAATGAGTTTTGCGACCAACGAAATCGCAGAATAAAGAGATCCAGTTGAGTTCACCCACACCACAAAGTACGCCAAAAACGATTCCAGGAACGCCGCTGCGAGATCGGTCCAGTTTGGGCAGAATGATCGGCTATGTGGCTGGGCATAAGTGGGCCTTTTTTGTGGCAGCTTTATTTTTGGTCATCGGGGCCGGGGTGCAGACTATTTCAGCCTGGGTTATCGAGCCTTTGGTGAACGACGGTTTGGTTGACCCAAAGCCGGATGTTATTCGTTGGTTGCCAATCTTTTTAGGTGGATTGCTATGTGTTCAGGCAATTGCTAATTTTGTGGGAAACTACGCTATGGCAGCCGTTGGCCGTGGTGTTATTGCTGATTTGCGGCGCGATTTGTTTGCACGCATGGTTGTTCTACCTTCTGCATTTTACGAGCAAAACTCTTCTTCGCGGCTTATATCGAAATTGGTCTACGACGTCGAGCAAACCGCCGTTGCAACTACCGATACACTCACTTCTCTGATTAAAGATAGTCTTTCGACGATGGGTTTGCTGAGTTTAATGTTCTATTTGGACTGGCGGTTAACCTTGATTTTCATCGCTTTTGTGCCAATTATTGTGGTGATTATGCGGCTAGCATCCAAGCGATTTCGTTCCACCACCCAAAAAATACAAGATTCCGTGAGCGGTATTACCCGGCTCACTCGTGAGGCTGCCGATGGCCAGCGGTTGGTGAAAACCTACGGAGCCGCGGCGCAAGTGGTGAACGTTTTTGGTGAGGCGAACCAGCAGAACTATCGCCGTTCGATGAAACGGGCGCGTTATTCGTCGGCGGTGGTGCCGGTAACCACGTTAATTACCGGGGTACCGTTTGTCATCATCATGTATGTATACCTTAACTATTTGATGGTTGCACAAGAAGAAGGCCTGGCGGGCATTTTTATGAGCTTTGTCGGCGCTTTGGTGATGGTATTGTCGCCGATCAAACGGCTGGGCAAAGTGAATGAAAAGATTCAAATAGGTATTACTTCGTCAATGAGCGCCTTCGAGATCATTGACATGGAAGCTGAGCAAGATACTGGCACGCTCACAGTGGGGCGGGCGACGGGAGCAATCGAACTTAACAACGTCAACTTTGCATATCCCTGGAATACAGAGGCGGTGTTGCACGACATTAATCTCAGTATTACACCGGGTAAGCGGGTGGCTGTGGTTGGACCCTCAGGGTCTGGAAAATCAACGCTCACGGCACTGTTACTGCGTTTATACCTGCCCGACAGCGGTCAAATTACTTTGGATGGTGTTGATATTAAGTCCATTAATCTGGGAGAGCTTCGCTCACAGTTCGCTATCGTGAGCCAGGAGGCGGTATTGTTTGACGATACTGTACGCAATAATATCGTTTTTGGCTCCGGCTCTGAATTTAATGCAAAGCGCCTGGAAGAAGTGTTGGATGCTGCGCACGTTAACGAATTTGTGACTGACTTGCCTGAAGGTGTAGAAACACGGGTAGGAGAGAATGGAGTACGGTTGTCAGGAGGCCAGCGACAACGCGTGGCGATCGCAAGAGCGCTGTATCGGGATGCCCCTGTTTTAATACTTGATGAGGCCACGTCGGCCCTGGATGCGCTATCAGAACGTTACGTACAGCACGCCACTGAGGCGTTGATGAAGAATAGAACCTCGTTGGTTATCGCGCATCGCTTGAGTACGGTGGAATCAGCCGACGAGATTATTGTGCTAGCCGACGGACGTATGACCGAGCGCGGTACGCATGAGGTCTTATTGGCTAAAAATGGCCTGTACTCAGAGCTATATCATGCGCAAGCAAGCCGTACAGCGAGTGGCCAAGCCACTTCATAATAGTGCTCGATAGGCTTATTGAGAACGCGTGGCAGCGTAAAAACCTGCTGTCCACCTTACTTTTACCCCTTTCGTGGCTTTACAGGGGCTTGTTTGCGCTGCGTAAAACCCTGTATGCCGTGGGAGTGCTCAAAATTCATGATTTTGAGGTGCCTGTTATTGTGGTGGGTAATCTCAGCGTTGGCGGTACGGGTAAGACACCCCTTGTCATAGAACTCGCTGAACGGCTTAAGGCTATGGGGCATGTGGCAGGTATCGTATCGCGCGGTTATGGTGGGAATGCGACCCAGTTGCCCATGCTGGTAACTGTTGACAGTGTTGCCACGCAAGTGGGTGATGAAGCCTTGTTGTTAGCCGAGCGAACGGGTTGTCCGGTAATGGTTGATCATGATCGAGCCAGAGCTGCGCGCGAGTTGCTGGGCGATCAATCCAAACACGGTATCGACGTGATTATCAGTGATGATGGCTTGCAGCACTGTGCGCTGGGGCGGGACGCTGAGATTGTGGTGCACGACTCGAAAATAGCAGCACAAAATAGCCGTTTATTGCCTGCCGGACCTTGGCGAGAGTCGGTTAGCGGTTTAAACCGCTACGATTTATGCGCCTTACGCGATGAAAATTATGATCTTTCGTTGGAGCTTCCACATCCTGTACGAAGCAATGGCCGGCATTGGAAGCTTGCCAACAAAAGAGTGCATGCGGTTGCAGGGATCGGCAAACCTGAGCGCTTTTTTGGGCAACTCGAAGCCGCTGGTTACTCGATAACACGACATGCCTATCCCGATCACCATGTATATAAGGCTGATGACCTTGTATTTAGCGATGCTGATCCCGTACTCATGACAGAAAAAGATGCGGTAAAATGTCGC
>JABJKL010000222.1 GCA_018660405.1 Pseudomonadota bacterium
GCGTAGTTTGGACTCCGAATCCACCAGAAATTGTGAGGACGTAACAACCTCTTCACCCACTTCTACACCCGAAAGGATTGCCACCAGACCGTCCGATTCAAGCCCAAGATCAACAACCCTGGGCTCAAACTTCCCCGCGCCACGCACTATAAAAACCTGCGTGTTATCACCCGAGCGAATGACGGCTTCTGCAGGAATAACAATCGCGTTTTGCTGCGTATCTGAAAGAATATTGATCTCGGAAAACATATCTGGACGCAGCAGCTGCTCTGGATTATCAAACACCATGCGCACTTTTGTGGTGCGGGTTTTTGCTTCAGCATAAGGGTAGATATACGACAGTTCTCCGGTAAATGTTCGCCCTGGAACCGATGCCAGCGTCATCTCGACTTTATCTCCCAGCCTTACCCAGGGAAGTTCATATTCGTATACGTCTGCATACACCCAAACCTGCGACAGATCGACGATCATGTAAAGCTCTGTATTCGGTGTCACGTATTGGCCCAGCCGTGATCCGATTCGAATCGCGGTACCGGCGACCGGGGAATGGATATGCAGGTTTTTCATTATTTCCCGGTTTTCTTCCAGTTCTTGCACCTGATGATCGGGGACGTCCAGTAGTCGGAGCCGCTCCCGTGAACTTCGCACCAATTCCTGAGCGCCGTTTCTTATATCTTCGATCGGGCTTTTTTCCAGGGTGGCAAGGTTATTCAGTGCTAACAAATATTCCTGTTGGGTAGAGACCAGTTTTGGTGAGTAAAGGCTCAGTAAAATATCGTTTTGCTCGACCAATTGTCCGGTTTTATCGATCCATATTTCTTCAATCCAGCCTTCGACTTTTGGATGTATCCGCGCCATTTGTTCTTCATCGAAATCTACTCGTCCGACGGTCCGAATAGTCCGACTTAGAGGAGCCCTAATAGCGGTGGCTTTACGTACCCCGATGTTTTGCTCTATCGAAGGGTCAATCGTTACCATGCCTACCGCCATTTCAGTCTGGTTATCGGCATAAACCGGCACGTAGTCCATACCCATCGAGTCCTGCATGGGCACTGGGGAGGTTATCGATGGGTCCATCGGGTTTCTGTAAAAAACAATCTCCTGGGGTTCAGGTTCTGCCTCCTGTTCAGCATAGACAGGAATATAATCCATCCCCATCGAGTCCTGCATAAAAACTGGAGACGTTATCGTCGGGTCCATCGGATTTCTGTAAAATACGGGTTGCATTTCGGTTTCGGACATCAACTCCTCCGAACTTTCGCCGCCAAATAACCAGTAACCGATCGCCAACCCAAGGACCAATGCCAGTGTTGTAATAGTAAAACCAGACTTATTCATAAATATCATCCTCCCCAACAGCCGCTTCCAGGCTTGCCAGTGCTTGTTTCGCTTCGCTAACGACCTTCCAATATTGGAGTTCGTAATTAAACAGCGTGATTTGACTTCGAACCAGATTGAGAAAATCAACTTCGCTAACCTGATACCCCACCAACATTGACTCAACGGTCTGCCGCGCTTGCGTGAGAATACCGTTTTCATATAGCGATAACTGTTCACGCGCTCGATCAAAATCGGTAATCGATGCAGAAATAGCCGCTTTTACCAGGCCTGCTTCATCACGAAACGCATAACGAGTCTTTTCCAGTTCATAGCTGCGTTGCGACACCGCTTTGGATTGTTTTTTGCCCGCATACAATGGCACCTTTATACCAACCATTAAGCTCGCAAAGTCCGAACGTCCGCCGCCACGCGGCAAGGGATTATTACCGGTTCGATTTCCATAATTTATTCCCACCATAAAATCCGGGTAATAATCACGTTTTGCCAGTTTCAGCTGAGTCTCGGCTGCGCTTATTTGCATCTCACTGCGTGCCAATAAAGGGCGCGCCACCTCAGCCAATGCGTAAATTTCCGTTTCGCCCATTAGGTCTGGTAATAATATTGAAATATCGTCAGGCAGCTGCACCGGGTTATTGGATGGGCGATCCATTAGCGTATTCAACGAAATCGCCTGATGACGCCTGATCGCTTCTATTTGAATTTCTTGATCCAATAATTTGGATAACTCCAGCTGCGCAAGCAAAACGTCTTGTTGCAATCCCTGCCCGGTCTCGTACTTGGTTCGCGCGACGGAAATGAATTGGCGTAATAGCGATTGGTTATTCTGGACAGTGTCAAGCGCTTGATCCAGATAATAGAGCTGCCACCACTTGATTTTTACGTCCTTAATCAGTTTGAGTCGGGCTTCACCCACCGAGTGTTCCGCAATCCGGGCATTATATTCGGCTGCCTCGCGTTTTAAGCTTAACTTGCCTGGGAACGGTATCATCTGGCTAAAACCGAGCTGTAGCTGCGTCATGGCCTCCTGACTTCGATCAAAGGTGTCGGTAGGCAAATTCATCGCATTAAAATTAACGGTTGGGTCGGGTAATGTACCCACCTGCGAAGGAATTTGTGACAAAGCCTCAAAGCGCGCATTCAATTCTGCTAATCCAGGGTTATCGGCTATAGCAATCTCAACCGCTTGGTTTTCCTCTACTACCTGCTCGTCCGCCAATACACTGGCTGGCACGATGACCAAAACAGCGACTAACATAAACGATATCGTTTCCCAATAATCACCCGCCCAATGACTGCAAATTCTATCTTGCCAAGCGATTCCAGTTACCATTTTCATAACGTTCCTAATCATTCATAAATACGTCGCACCGTTGGTGCACACGCACAGTTTGAGTAGTAACCGAGCTTCAGATTGCCATGTATTGGCTAAAGCTTAACCTTGAAACCTGGATGTACTACCCAGACCAAAGGTCGCTTGTGAAGCCCGAAAACATCGACGCAGGTGCGCCGCCGTTCTAAAGGTTAGGAATATCGGGGAGGGCGAAAAATAATAAGGGGAGATCCGCGATCGAACGCTTTAGACAGCATGATCAGCGGAATGCTGCGTTGAATGGCTGTAGTCGTCATCGCATCGCCCTTAACCGCGACAAGCGAAACACCACATAAAATGCCGCTCAGACAACCAGAGTCACAGCAGTCACATGATGCCATCGCCTCATCACCAATAATTTCTTCATGACAAGGCATTTCGGCAAATCCGTCTGATATTTGGGCTGAAATATCGTGTGTGCCAGCATGATCCGAAATATCTGCGTCCATGAGCATTCCGGTATGTTGTTGAATCCCTTCGGTTATTTGTGCGGGCATATAAGCCATCACGGGCTGAATAATCAGACCCAACGCGATCACTAGTATACTTGCGTATCGAACCATTAAAAATCTCAACATGCTCTGTTACTAGAGTATGGACGACAATAACATCGACATCTAATTTCTATTTTGACATGAATCGACTTTTATTTTATGCCGTTTCAATTTCAATAGTTTGACGAAATTTTTCCAGTCAACAATCCGTACATCAGGCAACTTCACGACTTATAAATAGTATTTATATTTATTTCTCTTTCTCATCCGACATTAAGCACCCCCCGATACATTTGCATCTGGCAATGAAAAGCGTATTCACCCGCTTTCAATCCGGGGATTTCTATTGAGATTGGTTTATCGAGCGGCAAAGTTTCATTGATATCAAGCTTCGGTATCATGACAACCTCAGCACAAGGCGATGGATCTTTTCGAAGAAACGTTATTACCGCGGCTTGGTTTTTCGGGAGCTTAATGTGGGCTGGAAAATAAGATCCGTTTTCTACCGTCACAATGAGATTATCGTCGTTTATGGAGGTTTCCCGAGGCTTATACAGCCAGAACCACCAGATTATTAAGCCGATAAGCGCGGCTCCAATCAAATTGACTAATACCATACCTGCCTCAAATTAGTGTTCTTGCGCTTTGAAAAAGCGCAGGCGATTTGCGTTCATGACGACCGTCAGTGACGAAAAAGCCATAGCGGCCCCTGCGATAACAGGGCTTAGAAGAATCCCAAAAAACGGATACAGCACGCCGGCTGCCACCGGCACTCCTGCAGCATTGTAGATAAACGCGCCCAATAAATTTTGCTTCACATTGGTTAAGGTGGCTTTACTCACTGCAATCGCATCCGCAAGACCATGAAGAGACCCTCGCATCAGGGTCACATCCGCGCTTTCAATGGCAACATCGGTTCCCGTTCCAATGGCGAAACCAACATTTGCCATAGCAAGCGCCGGTGCATCGTTAATTCCGTCGCCGGTCATACCGACAACTTCATTCTCCATTTGTAGTGCCGCTATATGATTGGTTTTATCTTGCGGAAGCACTTCGGCAAAAAACTCACTCACACCGACTTTTTCTGCTACAGCGGCAGCGGTCGCACGATTGTCCCCAGTCAGCATAATTACCCTTAAACCAAGATTTTTTAATCGTTTGATCGCCGCGATAGAATCCTCTTTTATGGGGTCCGCCACCGCCACAATACCTGCGAGCTTGCCATCAGCTGCAAGATACATTGGAGTTTTTGCCTCGGAGGCGAGGTTTTGCGCCCGATCGGTAAATGCATCAATCTCTATGCCTTTATCGCGCATCAATTTCTCGTTGCCGAAATAGAGGTGTTTGTCTTCGACCACGCCTTCAATACCGTGCCCAGCGATTGCATTAAAATGTTCCACCACACTTGTATTGATGCCTCGTTCTTCAGCAGATTCCAGAATCGCTAAAGCCAGTGGATGCTCTGAACCAGATTCCAAACTTGCCGCTAATCCCAAAATCTCATCTTCGTTATCCGCCGCGGCCAACACAATTTCGGTAACCTTGGGTGCGCCCAGTGTAATGGTGCCGGTCTTGTCCAGAACCATAACAGTGATGCTGGATGCCGTTTGTAAGACTTCACCATTGCGAATAAGTACACCTGCCTCAGCCGCCTTACCCACACCCACCATGACCGACATTGGAGTCGCTAATCCGAGTGCGCAAGGACAAGCGATGATCAACACTGTCGTCGCCGAAACAACAGCAAATGCGATTGTCGGTGCGGGCCCAAAATTAAGCCATAGCAGTCCGCTAGTGACGGAAATAATCATAATCAGCGGTACGAAATAAGCCGAAATCACATCGGCCAATCGACCAATGGGGGGTTTGGAGTTTTGCGCATGCTTAACCATACTGATAATTTGCGCAAGTGCAGTGTCCTTGCCAACGCGCGTCGTTTTGAACAGGAACGAGCCTGTTTTATTCAGCGTTCCGGTCGCCACACTGTCACCGACTTCTTTTTCGACCGGCATGGGCTCACCCGTTAGCATGGATTCGTCCATCGCTGTATGACCCTCTACAATTACGCCATCCACCGGAATCTTGTCCCCAGGCCGGATTCTAACCACATCGCCTGGCGTTACATCCTCGATAGCCACGTCAATTTCTTTGTTATCCCGAACAACTCGAGCCGTTTTGGTTTGCAAACCAATCAGACGTCTAATCGCTTCTGATGTTCGGCCGCGTGCTTTGACCTCCAAGGCCAGACCCAAATTAATCAAGCCGATGATCATAGTGGTCGCCTCAAAATAGACGTGCCTTGCCATCTCTGGCAACAAACCTGGAAAAAACACTACCACCATCGAATAGGTCCATGCGGTACCCGTCCCAAGGGCAATCAATGTATCCATGTTGGCCGTATGCGTGCGAACGGACTTCCAGCCTCCCACATAGAAGTGTTTCCCAGAGAAAACCATCACGGCTAAAGTAAGTAGGCCAACAACTAGCCATGCAATCCGCTCTGTGGTCGTACTGACCGTCATTTCACCAATAAATAACCCGTATACCATCAATGGGATGCCGAGCCCTAGAGCCACAACCGTGTTACGGATCAAGCGTTGGTAATACACCTGATCGGCCTTTTCTCTTTCAGCTAAAACGTCATTATCTGATGTGTTTTCCATACTACGCGCGTGATACCCAATGTTTTCCACGGCATCAATTAGTTTTATCGCGGATGCACTTCCAGCAACCAAAACAGTACGCTGAGCCAGATTCATCTCAGCCCTTTGGACCCCCGGAACGCTGCCTAGAGCCGTCTCGATTTTGGTGACGCAACTCGCACAGCTTGCATCCTCAACAAATAATTCTTGCTGCTCACCGTCAGATTGAGCTGAATGGTCATCGTGCTCTGATTCGGGCACCTGAGAGCCTGCTTGCACCATCGCTTTGTCTCTTCCTCGGTTATTCTTTACAGCTAGTGTAGTCTATAAATCAATTGCGAAAATATCTTTATCAAGACAAAGCTCTTAACCTGATATGGGGTATTATTGATCCTGTTAAGCCCACAAAGCATAGGTGTTCAATACCGGATATCACTCAATGACTGAAATCATTTTGGAATCCACCCTCACTTGTCCTGAGTGTGGATTCAAGAATCAAGAGACGATGCCTACCAATGCCTGCCAGTGGTTCTACGAGTGCGAGTCTTGTAAAACACTACTAAAACCCTTGCATGGAGATTGCTGCGTGTTTTGCTCTTATGGAACGGTCAAATGTCCACCGATTCAACAAGGTGTAACATGCTGACGTACACTACGCCTGCTTATAACAAAGAGAGTTGTTTATGAAAAATCGAGCTTCGTATTTAACCATGTTGCTCGCATTCTTTGCGATTCCACTCACTGCCAACGCACAAATCGACAAGTTGACTTCGCCCGTTCCAGGCGTTGAAACCATCAACCCGCAAGGGATCAATGCAGCACCTCACTTTGCTCCGCTAATCACCTCAACCTCCGCAAAGACGATCTATGTGTCTGGCATGACAGGAGAGCTTAATAACGAAGCAACCGAACTGGAAGAATACGAAGTCCAGCTACGCCAAGCCTTCGAGAAAATAGGTTTGGCGCTAAAAGCAGTCGGGGCTACGCCAGCCAATATCGTGCGACAACGCATACTCATCGTTGGCATCAGCCAGGAGCACACGGTACCGACTCGCAAGGTTATGCGGGAATTTTATGGCGATATCCGCCCAACGAGTACCGCGACTGGCACATCCGGGTTGTTTAACCCTGACCATTTGGTGGAAGTGGATGTAACGGCCGTTCTAGATTAGCAAAACCTAAACAAATAAGGTTTTACTCGACCGTTTGCGGAGGGGCAGATTTATTCTTTGCCCAGTAACTGTCGCTCGCTTTAGCTTCTTTCAGGTGAGCCATATCCTCCATTCCGGGGGCCATGGACCCGTCTTGCCCTGCCAGGATCTGATGATGTTCGATATTCAGGGTTCGCAGCCAGCGCTGCTGACCCATGGTAACGCCGACGAAATAACCCAGTTCGACAATTTCCGGGATTTCAAAATGCTTGTACAGCTCGTCCCATAAATGATCGGAACATTCCAGATCCCAAACAATTGCCTCGGTATAGCGCAGCGCTGCTTTCTGCCGCTCGTCGTGACGTTCGGACTTTTCGAAATTCATCAGATCCTTGTAGTCCTCTTCTATCAGCTGACCCGACTGCCGGGTTTTTTCCGATCGCTGGTTGCCGCAAAATTCGCATTTCACCGAGTGGGACACATAAATCCGGCACAATTCCTTGATCGCATGTTCGCAAACACCTGTGTGAAAACAAGTCTTCCATGTATCGGCAAACGACCAGAAGGTTGCCGGCACATGGGCCCGAATCGCCTGACTTTCCGGGCGCGGCGTGCCTTCCCGAGCACACCGCAGGAATTCGTTATACATGTCCTTGTCGCCTTTCACATCTTGTGGATCGACATAAGGTATACGTAGTTTTTGCTCGCTCGTAGTTCTGCCCATAGCTCTGCCCTTATTATTGCCTGTAAGAGGGGACCGTCATTATACACACCAAAATAATATGCGTTAATTGCCCGAATATGCGCTTTATAGTTCTATAATTTCGTTTTTGCTTAAAGGCCTTCAGAATGACTCCACATACCCTCGATTGTCGAGGTTTCTCACTACAACAGACCGGACTGACGATACTCAAGACATACAACGCATCTGAAAGCGGCGCAGAGTTTACAGTGCTGATCGATACGCTGAACGCTGGCCTGCGTATGTGGCTTATCGAGGCGGGCGCGAAGCATTGGATCGAGTTTGAGACAGATCAAGGAGTCTGTCTGACCGTTCATCGTAGTCTTTCACCAGCGCAAGGCTCAATCCCCGGATTGCATCATATAGTTGCTGCGGGCGACAGCGTTTGGGCATGCGAGCGTGACCGGCGTCTGCTTCGCGTGGACGCCGAATCAGGCGAAGTGGCACAAGTAGCAGAGATCGCGGTAAAGGCATCCCATCTTGCGGTTGACGCTGACCAGAAATGGATTTTCGTTGCAGATCCAGGCGCTAACGAACTATTGGCGATTGCGAGTGCGGATCTTTCAGTACAGCACCGTTGGGTCGCTCCAGGCGGACCTCAGCTTCCGCTAGTCACTGACGACGGCATCGTTTGCGTAACGGGCGGCGGGGCCAACGCGCTGACCATTGTTCGGCCCCGCGCTCAAGGCTACGAAGTGCAGACAATAGAAGTCGACGCCTGCCCGCATGACCCTCTCACCACACCTGATGGAAAGCGTGCTTTCATTCCCTGCGCCGGTGATGGCTCCGTCGTTAGCGTCGACCTCGAAGACGGGAGGATTCTGGGCCGATACAAAGCAGGCGATGGTTGCGCTCATCTTGCGTTGCACCCGGATGGCGAACGGCTTTATTCTGCCAATACTTTTGATGGCACCGTGAGTTGCTTGTCCGTGGAGGGCGATCTTCTTGGGCAGGAAGAAAGTGGCCCCTGGGCCCACCAACCGGCCATCTCGCCCGATGGACGTTTTGTGTATGTGGCCAATTTTTTCAATGACACGATTTCTGTGTTTGACCCTGACAGCATGGAGAAAATTGCCAGTCTGGACACCGAACCGTATCCGCATGGCCTTGATATTTCGCCGGACGGGCGATGGATCGTTGCTACCGGTTTCTCTTCAGATCAAATCAGAATCTACAATGCAGCAACTATCACTGAAAACGTCAGCACCAAAAGCACGCGAATTGATGTAGGCCGCGGCTCTTCCCATATTGCGTTTCTTGCTGATCAGAAAATCGCCTTCGTCGCCTGTTCAGTAGATGACCATCTCGCACGTCTGGATTTGGACGCGATGACCTGCACCCAACGCATCAGTCTTAATTGAGCAGGCTCAATCAGACTGCGGAGCAACAGAATGACCGCCCAAGCGCGCCAGCACGGTGTAAAGCACGGCAAGAGTAAGCAAAAACGCGCCTATCGTAGACCACACGGCTGATGGGTTGGATGGATCGACAAACGGCTGCACAATGATGGGCGAGAAAAACTGGCCTGCAAACATTGCCGTAGTAACCAGACCGACACCGAATCCGCGCCGCATTGGCGATACGATCGACAAAATCCAGCTGCTGTGATTGGGCACGTAAAGGCCAAACCCAAGCCCGGCCAGAATCATCCCCAGCAGAACGGTTGCGTAGCTGGATGCCCAAGCCACAACAAAATATCCAAGCCCCATAGACAGGAAAATAAACGCATAAATCGCAACATAATTCATACGCCGCTTGAATTGATAATAGACCAGCGAGATCAACGCACCCACAGCATTACCAACAGCAACCCCCGCGCCCATCTCAAACGGTGTCGCATCAAACGCGTTAGCCAGATAAAACGGCAATTGCACCAGGGTGACAAAAAATAGCCCTGAGGCCAGAAACGCCGATATAAAAACATAGGTCGAAGGCCAGAACGGAACAGCAGGCAAGCTTGTACTGCTCGTCGGTTCAGAAATTGCCTTTATTGCTGGCAGGCTCTCACTGAGCGCAATGAGTCCGCTGGGCAGAATAAGGAACCCCAGCAGGTAACCGAGAAACGGCATTTGCCAGCTAAAATTGGCCATATAACCGCCCAGCAAAAGGAATATCACTGCACCAATCTTCATCGCTGTCCCTTGCCAGCCAACCACCTTGTTACGTTCGGCGCCCTGATAGTAGTCACCTACCATGGCTACCGTAGCGGTTTTTATGCCTGCGATCGTCACACCCAAAATGGCACGACCCACAAACATGAACAAGAAGCTATCGGCGAAGTAACCCGATACGCCGCTAATACCAAAAATCAATAGCGAACCGTTGAGCAGGCTTTTTCTGCCAACATTGTCGCTCAGCCAACCGACGATGGGCGCACTCACGATGATGAAGAGTGCCGGAATCGATAACAATATGAATTTGACCAGAAAAATCACATCGGGATTGCCTGGCAAAATGCTAATCGCATTCAGGATAGCCCGTGCAAACGGCTCATTTTGGGCGTTTTGCGCAAATACCCTGGCAATTTCGGGCATCGCGGGGGATGCCAGCGGCGTAGCCAGCAAAGCAACTGCGGTCGCCGCCAGTATCACGAACAACCCGTGCCTGCTTAACTTAAGCTTGGGATCGGTCTCGAGTGTTCCTTCTGACATAGAAAATTCCTGACGGGCGAACAGCCGCGCCTAACTGTTACAGGCCACGTAGTATTGGGATATCCTCGACCTCAGGCGGCTCGGGAATAGAGCGCATGTAGTCGTAAATCGCCCGTAGTTGTGCATCGCTCAATATATTCGGCGAATACGCCGGCATGATCCTGGGCGGAGTACGCACCAGCGTTGAAAACGCCGAAAATGGATAGGTAGTCGGAGCAATTCTTGGCACGGGTGGCGCAGCTTGACTGCCCTGCCCTAAATACCCATGGCACTGGTGACAACCGAAATCCAGGTAGACCTTTTGACCTGCGGCTTGCGCGTCCTGCGCCATGCTTGTAGTAACACTACCAGCCAAGCATCCTAACAAGACAAGTGCTGCTGCATGACGTGACGTTCGAGAGCTTTTATATTTCATCATTGACAGGCCCCTCATCTTGGCTGCGAAATAACATCGACCAGGGCGGGTTCGCCTTGCTCAACGACGTCGATGGCTTTCGCCAACGCGGATCGAAGTTCGTTAGGATCAGAAATCGGACCCGCTGACCATACACCCAGACTCTTGGCAAGACCTGCAAAATCAATTGCGGGATCGTTGAGCACATTGCCGGGCTCGAGCCCGCCGTCTGCACCGCGTTGCCGCCAAGCCGCCATCTTTTGCACGTGCATGACCTCCTGATGATAGGCACGATTGTTATGCACAACCGATAACAAGGGAATCTGATGGTGGGCCGCGGTCCAGTGAACACCGGAAACGTACATTGAATCGCCATCACCCGTTATACAAATTGGCAAGCGCCCATGCTCGCGATGAGCGAGCGCTGCACCGACCGAAGACGATGCACCATACCCTTGCCCATAGGCTCCGGAACCCCCATTGGTTTGGTAATGCTTCTCGATGTCCCACAAACGAGGCTCCCATCTGCCGTGCAGGTTATCGGGCGCTGTGAGTGCCCAATCCTTGTTTTTGACCAGGTCCCAGAGCTCCATGCACATGCGCGCCGTACTAATCGGGCTGGCATTCCAGGCGTATCGGGCAGCTTCGATGTCTGCACTTTTTCGCACAGCATACGCAGCCTTCCACTTATCTGCTCGATCTTCGATCTGTGAGCGTCGTGACCGGCTAATTTTCTGTCGTACGGCCTCGATCAAATAC
>JABJKL010000042.1 GCA_018660405.1 Pseudomonadota bacterium
TGGTGTAGTCTCTTTTGAGATACCAGGAGGGCGTGATGCTGCCTGGAAGTTAATCGACGCTACACAATTGGTATCAATTACGGCTAATCTGGGTGACACGAAAACGACTATTACGCACCCGGCAACAACGACGCATGGCCGCTTGAGCGATGAAGATCGCGATGCTGCCGGGATTGGCGAAGGTTTAATTCGCCTGGCCATTGGACTTGAAGACCCTCAGGATATCATTGAGGATCTTCGGCTCGGGTAGATTTTAATACCCTATACTAGCTGGGCTATGGGCACACTGGTCACAAGGCACCCAAAGAACGTTAATTCGTGTCTTTTAAAGAGCTCTAAAGAGCACTAGAGATGGTTAGAAAGTACTTACTGTGGGGTTTATTGGCTCTACTGCTGATCTTTCAATATCAATTGTGGTTCGGTAGATATGGCTTTATTCGGCTTGGTTCGTTAAACCAGCAAGTTGAAGATTTACGTGCAGAAAATAATAGTTTGATCGAACGGAATGAAGCGCTCTACGCGCAAGTTCGCGAGCTGAGTGAAGGTAGCGAGGTGCTTGAAGAACGCGCCCGCAGCCAGCTTGGATTTGTAAAAGAAGGTGAGCAGTTTATCCAGGTGGTTCCTGATGAAGGCTCTGAGAACACCAACTAAGTTCATCAGGACGATAAAGCTTAGCAATAGATTTAGAAGTCACCCCTGTGCTGACAAAATGCGCTGATAACATCAGTAGACGGGAAGTACGGCGCTGATTCCGATTGCCTGTGGGTGGTTAGGCGCATAATTTAGCCAGTATCGATGGCTTTGGTGCGTGTCATTATCATTTTTTTTGTCGTTGCCATTGGCCAGAATGGCTAAGCCAATTTGATCCGCCTGTACAAGGTTTTCTATGTCCGTACTCTCCATAGAGCGCACTTGCCTGGCTTCGTAATCTATTTGTAGGCTGACACTAAAAATCTCACCAAGCTCAGTTCCGTGCTGGTTAAACACTGGCATGCCCGGCTCGAGTCGCGCGGGTTCATCAGTGGTTATTTGGTATAAGCGTTTTTTTGCTTTGCCTAAATAGTGCATTCGGGCAATGACTTCCTGGCCGGTATAACAGCCCTTGTCAAAATTTATGCCACCGCTCAAATCAAGATTAAGGGATTCTGGCAAATATTTTTCGCTTTGTTCCGGGGTGATTTCAGGTATGCCATTTATATGCAGTGAACGGGACCAAATCGCTTCGGTGTGAGGATTGTTGTCGTTTGCGATTGTGTTAGTCGACAGTACTAATTCCAATGAATTTGGATTGGCCAATCGGGCGCGCACCGAACCTGAATCCAGCTCCTGAATAGTGCCTGGTAACAGGGCCGGTTCATCTTTTTCGTTCACACCTACCGACAAATAGATTGTTACCGGCTGCTGGTGCTCAATAGTTACTTTGCTTCTAAATATAAATCGCTTGAGATGGGTTGCTGCAGATTCAATGATTGCTCTTCTACCAATCAGGTAGACAGTTTCATGCGCGCAAATGACATGAAATAACGCAATGATTCGGCCTTTGGGGTTGCACATTGCCGCCAACTGTATAGACCCTTCAGCGTTGATTAGATCGCAGCTGAGCTGTCCTTGCAGGAAGGCTAATCGGTCCTCTCCACGAACGAGAATGGCATCCAAAAAATTGGCAGGGCTAAGCATTTTCTTCAGTAATTGGTTCGTCTACCGCATCCCTTTTGTGTGCTGACAGCGCACTAACGAGCGGTAGTAATTGTCAGTCGATATGGTAACATCCTCTGCGCTTAAAATGTGTGGGTTAAGGTCTTAAAAACGTTGATCTATCAAGTGCATCCGGTGCCTGCTGGTCATACCTTTTGGAGCAATAAATACAAATAAATTTGCCGACCAAACTTGCTGGTCGGCTTATAATCGTGTGATGAGAGTAAAATCAGACAGCCCAGATTCAGTAGGTGTAGATGCTTCCTTGAAGTCATCATCTGCCGGTTCACCCAATCGATCAACTAAATTGAGTGGCAAGAATCACGCTGATGCCGGTCAGAGTTTAACCCCACCAGAAATTGGTGGTGCTGCAGGACCAGAGCCTACTCGTTACGGCGATTGGGAGCACAAGGGACGTTGCACCGATTTTTGATTTTCTGGTGAGATTTTTTATTTAATTTCGAAGCAAACCGTAATTTTCTGATCTTATGTCAAATATAAATAGCGATCGCCCGTTGTCCCCTCATTTACAGGTGTATAGCTGGCAATTGACCATGATTCTGTCGATTATTCATCGTGGTAGTGGAATATTCTTAATGATGGGGACCCCCGTTTTAGTTTGGTGGCTCTATCAGATACAAGCGGGGGCTGGTAGTTACCAACAAGCTGAAGAGTATTTGCTTCACCCGCTGGGTCGGTTACTACTATTGGGTTGGACCTTCTCCATTTTCTACCATCTTTGTAATGGCATTCGTCATCTTTTTTGGGATATTGGCAAAGGCTATGAGATTTCAACGCTTTACCGCTCGGGTGCCGTGGTGGTCGTAGTGTCGAGTTTGTTAACGCTTGCCACGTGGTTGCGTGCATACGGTTTGATTTGAGACCTTCGCACAATTGTTATTTTGTTCTCTGGCGGCGTTAAAAAAATACTCAATCGGTCATTTATGCAATATAAACTCTCTCATTCCGTGCGTTTTTGCCTTGCCTGGACTTTACAAGAAAAACAAAATCCCTGCTTGTGCGAAGCTCTCTTTAGTTTTTAAAAATTCGAGATTAAAGATGAAATTTAGAAGCCCGTTAAAAAATGCCCGCGGCCTGGGTTCTGCCAATGAAGGCTTGTCGCATTGGTGGTTGCAGCGCGTAACCGCTGTGGCGTTGATACCATTGTGTCTGTGGTTCGTTTACTCGGTACTGGGTTTTCTCGGTGCGCCGCATGCGGTGGTCGTCAGTTGGTTTGGTTCGCCACTCAATTCAAGTTTAATGCTGCTATTTGTGCTGGTGTCCTTGTATCACGGCCAAACAGGCGTACAAGTTGTCATCGAGGATTATATACATACTAAAGTTTTGAATATTGGACTGCTGTTGTTGGTAAAAGGTTTTTCAGCGCTATTGGCAGTGGTTGCCGTCGTGTCTGTTTTAAAAATGGCCATCGAAGGCTGATTGATCGGGGACTGATTAGATGTCGGGTGATTACAAAATAACTGACCATACGTATGACGTATTAATTGTGGGTGCTGGTGGTGCTGGTTTGCGGGCCACCTTTGGCATGGCCGCAGCGGGATTGTCTACCGCCTGCGTCACAAAAGTCTTTCCCACGCGAAGCCATACTGTGGCGGCGCAGGGTGGCATGAGTGCGTCATTGGGTAATATGGGTGAAGACGACTGGCGCTGGCATATGTACGACACCGTTAAGGGTTCGGATTGGTTGGGCGATCAGGACGCTATAGAGTACATGTGTCGCAATGCGGCGGCAGCGGTATACGAACTGGAGCATTATGGTGTGCCATTTTCGCGAACCGAGGAAGGCAAGATTTACCAACGCGCTTTTGGTGGTATGACAACACACTTTGGCGAAGGTCAGGCAATGCGAACCTGCGCAGCAGCGGATCGAACCGGCCACGCTATTCTGCACACGCTTTATCAGCAAAGTTTGAAGCACGACGCGACTTTTTTTATCGAATATTTTGTGCTTGATTTGATAATGGTTGATGGCCAGTGCCGGGGTGCAATCGCGATGTGCATGGAAGATGGGTCGATCCATCGTTTTAACGCGCGTATCACAGTATTGGCTACTGGCGGATATGGCCGTGCCTATTTTTCGGCGACTTCCGCGCATACTTGTACCGGTGATGGTGGCGGTATGGTGTTGCGTGCGGGTTTGCCATTAGAAGATATGGAGTTCGTTCAATTTCATCCGACCGGCATTTATGGGGCTGGCTGTTTAATCACCGAGGGTGCGCGAGGCGAGGGCGGGTATTTAACCAACTCAGAAGGCGAACGGTTTATGGAGCGCTATGCGCCAAATGCCAAAGATTTGGCGTCGCGAGACGTGGTTTCCAGATCAATGACGATTGAAATTCGCGAAGGCCGGGGGCTTGGTCCAGACAAGGACCACATTCATTTGCATCTTGAGCATCTTGGCCCCGAGCTTCTTGCCGAACGGCTACCAGGAATTTCTGAATCGGCCCGAATATTTTCCGGAGTCGATGTAACGCGAGAACCTATTCCCGTATTGCCGACCGTGCATTACAACATGGGTGGTATTCCGACCAATTATCATGGCGAAGTGCGTGCCGCGATCGGTGGTGATACCGAGTCTTTCGTGCCAGGTTTGATGGCCATTGGTGAGGCCGCTTCTGTGTCGGTGCATGGTGCGAATCGGCTGGGATCGAATTCATTGCTGGATTTGATTGTGTTTGGACGAGCGGCAGCTTTACGTGCGGCAGAAGTGATTGATAAAA
>JABJKL010000146.1 GCA_018660405.1 Pseudomonadota bacterium
GACGTGAGCGCATCAAACTTAAAACCTTGGCGATGCGAAAGCAAAACCATTATGCTAACCGAGCAAATCAACTCAATTGATGGACGGGATACTCTCTTATACTAGAACCCGATCTGTCCAAAAGGTTCTGACGACGTACAGCCAAACTACGGTTCGTAGAGTCATAGCACGAAGGCTGTCAATAGCAATTGAGCTTCCTTTTGTGTACAGATAGTAAATTGCTGCCAGCACGATAAGATTGAGAGCAAATATAACTGCTACTACAGTCATGCCTTGCTTGACGCCCCGCAAAGCGATGATGCCTGCTGAGACATACACAATGCCCATTACTGTGTTATAGATTAGCAGTGGCTGGTAAACGATGTATCCTGGATCTGAACCCAGAAGGACGCGAGTACCTGCAAAAATGGTTACAAGACCAAATATCACGGCTACGAGCGCCAATGCATTTTGGGTAATTTTCATATGTATCGTTGAAGTTATTATCCTGTCTTCAATAACATGCTATTTAGGTGGCTTTGTGGATGATTCTGGTTTCATTGAACACTTGTCTGTTGGAGTTGTATAAGGGGTGCTATATTTCGCGTCGCATTAGTCTTCTTGTTTTTATCTATTTTGCCAACAAATGAGCACTAGTTACGATTCTTCGGACATTGAGGTCCTTTCTGGTTTAGACCCGGTGCGCAAGCGACCAGGTATGTACACAGCGACCGAGTCGCCAAATCATTTGGTGCAGGAGGTTGTTGATAACAGCGTGGATGAGGCGATTGCTGGCCATGCTTCGAGCATCGAAGTTGTATTGCATACGGATGGTTCGGTGGAAGTGCGCGACGATGGTCGTGGCATGCCGGTGGATATCCATGAAGAGCAGGGGGTGTCGGGTGTTGAAGTGATCATGACCAAACTGCATGCGGGTGGCAAATTTTCTAACAAGAATTATCATTTTTCCGGTGGCTTGCATGGGGTGGGTATATCGGTGGTAAATGCGCTGTCTAAACACGTTGAGGTTTGGGTGAAGCGCGGTGGCTCGGAATACAATATGTCGTTTGCGGACGGTGCAAAGGCATCTGAGCTCGAAGAGATTGCCAGTGTTGGTGCGCGAAACACGGGTACCACGGTGCGCTTTTGGCCGGACCAACAGTTTTTTGATTCTCCCAAAGTTAATGGTAAGCAATTGGCTCGTTTGCTGCGCGCCAAGGCGGTGCTTTGCCCAAAGCTTACTATTAGTCTGGATGACCAACTAAAACCGGCGAACTCCAACCGTTGGTACTACGAAGATGGTTTGAAAGAATACATGCTGGCGCAATTGCCCGATATTGAGTGGTTGCCCGAAGAAGGTTTTCAGGGCACTGCCAGCAGCGGTGAAGGTGACGATCTCAGCGAACTGGAATGGATGGTCTGCTGGACCGAAGAGGTCATAGAAAACATGACCGAAGCCTACGTGAATTTAATTCCAACCATTCAAGGCGGTACCCACGTAAGCGGTTTGCGTGCCGGTTTAACCGAAGCGGTACGAGAGTTCTGTGAGTTCCGCGATTTATTGCCGCGTGGAGTGAAAATTAGCCCCGATGATGTGTGGGCAAATTGCCATTATATTGTATCGCTGCATATGAAAGATCCACAGTTCACCGGGCAGACAAAAGATCGTTTATCATCGCGTGAGGTTTCTGTGTCAGTAGCGGCACGAATAAAAGATTCATTGGGTTTGTGGTTGAATCAGCACGTGGCCGACGGCGAGAGAATCGCGATGCTGGCAGTTAACAATGCGCAGGCGCGGCTAAAATCTGCCAAAAAAATTGTTCGTAAAAAAGTCACCTCCGGGCCCGCGTTGCCTGGCAAGTTAGCGGATTGCTCCAGCCAAGATCTTGAGATGACCGAATTATTTCTCGTAGAAGGGGATTCCGCAGGTGGTTCGGCCAAACAGGCACGCAACCGGGAATTTCAGGCGATCATGCCGCTGCGGGGTAAAATTTTGAACACCTGGGAAGTGGAACCGGCAGAAGTGTTGGCATCGCAAGAGGTGCACGACATTGCGATCGCACTTGGGGTGGACCCGGGCGTTGACGACTTGAGCGGGCTACGCTATGGCAAGTTGTGTGTGTTGGCCGATGCCGACTCCGATGGTTTGCACATAGCGACATTGTTATGTGCATTGTTTGTGCGACATTTCCGGTCTTTGGTAGAGAATGGTCATGTGTATGTGGCGATGCCACCATTGTATCGCTTGGATTTTGCCAAAGAGGTTTATTATGCTTTGGACGATTATGAACGAGATAAAATAATCGACGAGATTCATAGTCGTAAACCGAATGCCAAAGTATCCGTGCAGCGGTTTAAAGGCCTGGGCGAGATGAATCCTTCGCAACTGCGCGAAACCACTATGAAGCCAGAAACACGGCGCCTGGTTCAGCTTACTTTGCATGCTGGCGACGGCACGAATAGTATGCTTGATATGTTGTTGGCTAAAAAGCGCGCTGGAGATCGTAAAGAATGGTTAAATGACGTTGGCGATAAAGCTGAAGTGTAGTTGAGCTATATGGTTGAACTAAATAGTCGAGCCATATAGTTGTGCTATAGAGGTTGGGTGTTTAACCGGCAGGTGTTTAGATGAATCGAAACACAAAAATATTTGTGGCCATTCCCGCCGTCGCTATAGTGGTAGGCGTTGCCTGGTATACAGGCCAGTCGAATATGAAGGGTAGCGATCAAAACGTGGGTTTAGCGACATCGGCGCTGGGTCTGGATGGTGGCCTGTGCGAACCCTACAACGGAATACCAGAGGCTACAGAGGGTTCGATACCCGGCATGGCTTGGGTGGATGGTGGTAGTTTTCAAATGGGTTCCGAGGTTCACTATGCAGATGAAACGCCGGTTCGCGAGATGGCGATCAATGGGTTTTGGATCGACACTCACGAGGTTACCAATGCGCAATTTTCTGAGTTTATTCAGGCGACAGGCTATGTGACAACGGCTGAGCGTGCGCCAAATCCGGCGCTTCACCCGGGTATTCCAGTGGAGAGTTTAGTGGCCGGTGGCGTCGTATTTCAAGCTGATATGGTGGGGAGTGAAGGGTTTAATAATCGCTGGGCATTTGTGCCAGGCGCTAATTGGCGGTCTCCGGAAGGGCCGGGCAGCGATATTATGGATCGAGCGAATCACCCAGTGGTTCAGGTGACTATTGAAGATGCCGAAGCCTATGCCCAGTGGCGCGGAAACTCATTGCCGAGCGAAGCCGAGTGGGAATATGCAGCACGTGGTGGATTACAGGGGCGGGCTTATGTCTGGGGTGATGAATTTGAACCCGACGGCAAGCAAATGGCTAATACCTGGCAGGGGCTGTTTCCCTTTGTTAATCAGGAGACTGATGGTTTTGCAGGCACCTCGCCGGTAGGTTGCTATCTGGCCAATGGCTACCATTTGTATGACATGGTGGGTAATGTCTGGGAGCTGACCGCAGACGAGTACGATGCCAGTACAAACACTCAAGTGATGAAGGGTGGTTCGTACTTGTGTGCACCGAGTTACTGTCGACGCTATCGGCCCTCTGCCCGGCACCCACAGGAGAAGGATCTATCGACAGGGCATGTGAGTTTTCGGACAATTCGGCGTTCGTCTTAGTTTTTGTCCTTCTTTCTTTGGGTTGAAATCGCAGCCCAAAGCAGACATTAACAGATTTGATAGACTCTAGTCCTCTCAGTCAATTCGAGTACTTGAATGAATAAAATCGACCTCGGCCAAACATATAGGAATACTGGCGAACCTTGGCGTCATTGCGGGCATCGTGTTTCTGGCAATCGAGCTGCGCCAGAATAACGAGATATTGACTGCTCAGCTTATCGCAACTCAGGCTGTAAATGTTCATGCAGCATCTGCATTAGATCAGGAATTTCTGCTAACAGTGGGTGAGAATCCTACCACGGCTAAACTTTGGGCAACGTACTTGGCAAACCCGGAGGCGTTACACGAAGATGAGTGGCTTCAGGGCGCATATTTAATGACCACTGTGGTGCGTCGTCTGGAAAACATCTATCTTCAGAGACAACTCGACACCCTTTCAGATGAAGGTTGGGAATCAAGACAGCCATTGTTCAATATTGTGAATAGCCCGGGCTACTCGGCCTTTTTAAAATCATCAGCATCAGAGCTCCTTAGTAGCAAAATACTCGACTATCTGGCCGAATTTAGATCTAGCCAGCAACCCCTTACAAGGCAATGACCGCTTATTGCTGCGATTTCAACTGGTCAACGCAACACCTAAACTCTAACTATAGAGAAGAGGGTGTTAAAAATGAAGCAACGACCGAGGATTTACTACACAGAAAAGGACAAAGCATTGATGTGGGATCGCTGGCAAAAAGGCGATTCCCTTCATGAGATAGCCAGACTGTTTGATCGGGGGCATTCCTCGATATCCCGAATACTTGGAGAGACTGGTGGTGTACGTCGTCAGAACCTTTTGGACAGATCGGGTTCTAGTATAAGAGAGTATCCCGTCCATCAATTGAGTTGATTTGCTCGGTTAGCA